>CAILKS010000001.1 GCA_903834855.1 uncultured bacterium
AAAGAGTTTAGAGTAAATACTTGTGGACAAGATCGATGATTTATATATATCATCTTAAATAAATAGCTTACAGTTTACAGTCAACAGAAAATATAAGAATATAATGTATATAGTAAAGACGGGGAAATAAAGAGAAAGTACAGGTTCGTAACTTACCCCCCCTCGTTGTTTCTGTTGAGCATTAAAGACTATTTATATTCCAGACCCTCCATAATTCTGAGTGTTTAATTCTTGTTGCATAGAAGTACAAGTGCTATTTAGGTTGAATAGTTCACCGCCTTGCATAGTGCTCACACGTAGCTCTCCAGCGAAAGTCAGTTGTTCCCCCATTTTAGAAGCCCCAGAAGTTATGTCAGGTAGATCTTGATTCTTTACAGTGTCTTGATATTCTTTAAAAGTATCTGTTATCTCGTCTGTTGAATTGGAATTATCAATTATAGAAATTGTATTTGTAATTAATTTAGAAGTAAAAGCTATTTTATTTAATTCAGCTTTTGTTGTTAGAGCATTTTCATCATTGCTATTTTTTTTATTATTATAAAAACTATTGGCAGCAGCCATTCTTGGTTCTGTTGCTGGAAAACCAGCAGACATTCCAGTGGAAGTGTGTCCAAATTCATCAGTAACTTGTATAGGTTTAGAAAGTAAATTATTATAACAAGACTTCATTGTTGCTAATTGAGAATTATATGAATCTATAGTAGAAAGGTAATTATTATCATATGTTCTTAACTCGTTTAACATTTTTAAATGTTGTTGTAATAAATCCTTTGGAGCATTAGCAACTACATTTTTTCCTTGTGAATTATTTTTTAAATCTTGAGCATAACCAGTGGAAGAAGTGTTAGTTGTGTTTGTGACTATTGGAGTCGTGGTCACTGTTCCATTAGGAAGAGTAACAGTAGCTAAAGTTCCACTGTTTCCAGTACCAGTGCTTCCCTCTACTGCACCAGTAAGACCATTTGCAGCAGAAGTTAAACCATTAATTAAACTAATTGCATTAAAAGCAGTGCCAATAATAGACCCTGCCCCACTACCAATCGAGCTTATTTTTGTAGCTATATCAGAACCTAAAGCGCTCGTATATGAGCTCTTTAAGACACTAGCTGCCTGTTTTACAGTGTCTTCTATACATAATCCATTTGAGGCAAGTTTAGTACAAGTAGTTTGACTTTTTATTCCACCACCAGAAGATAAGTCTTTTGTGGCAGCTAATTTAGCAGTCTCCGCAGCTTTATCGATTTCGAGTTGAGATAACTGCGCTTTTGTATATTGATTATCCCCGCTTGTTATTGCGTAAAAGGCATCTAGTGATGGATTTTTATTGCTTACCGCTATTAATCTCTTTGCAAGAGCTGGGTCAGTAGAAGGATTTCCTGTACAAAGGGTGCTATTAAGATTTGCTTTAACAGTGAGATAGTCTCCTCCAGAGGCTGCAACTTGAGATCTCGCCATTTCAGAAAGCGCGGTATCATTACAAATCTTACCTTTCTGTATTGTTGGAATACTTGATTGATTTATAGTAGCTAAACTGGTGGCAAGAGAAGAATTTTCTTTTTTAGCCTTAGCAACAACATTATTCATTATGCTATTACTAAAAATACCATTTTGTGCAGATAAGGCATCTACGCCACCCTGTGTCACGGCTATCCCTTTATTTTGTAAATAAAGTTTAGGGTTAGAAACCAAAAGAGGATCGCCCCCCGTTGAGGCCGTAATTAAAGTGTTTACCAATTGACCACTTTTAACAATTTGAGTTAATGTCATTGCGTCTTTCATTGGTTTTAAGACATTGTTGTTTATTGTATCAATTGTCTGCTGAACACCAGACATCATGGCTCCGGTGGCAGTTATCGACTCTGGTGTATATGATAGGATTGCTTGTACAAGAGCCGCTGGGTCAAAAACAATATCTCCGAAACCAAGAAAAGCCTGTGCATGCTTAGTTGTGGAGGAGACTATTATTATTGTCAGTATTAAACATAAAAGTATTTTTTTCATAAGTTTGTATTATTTAATAGTATAACCCGCAGTGAATACATACCCAGCTTCTTTTGAGGAAAACACAATATTTTTCATATCAAAGTATTTTGATAAATCTTTATATAAATTAAGTGTAGAAATTGATATCTCTGCATATTTTTCAAAAGAAATTCTGGCACGAAGTGG
>CAILKS010000002.1 GCA_903834855.1 uncultured bacterium
AATAGACTAGACGCAACAATAGGTAACTCCGCATACTTTGCTATCTTTTGTTTAATGTCTCTTTCTATTGCCGGAATTCTTTGGTCACAACAGCATAATTTGAAAAAGGCTTGGTGGTATCCAACTATTATTGCCCTTAACCTAGTTGCACTATTCTATTCTGGAACTCGTGGAACAATAATAGGACTTTTCGCTGGGACTTTATTAACTCTAGGAATTATCGCTTGGAAGGAAAAGGGTCATGCGAGAAAAGTTTTGATTGGAGTTCTCGTTGCTGTTATTGTCGGGGTATCTTCACTTTTTGCATTTAAGAATTCAGATTTTATAAAATCAACCCCGACACTTAACCGCCTTGCTAGTATTTCTCCTACAGAACTTACTACGATGAGTCGTTTTTCAGTTTGGAAAATTAGTTATCAAGCATTTCTAGAGAAACCAATTTTGGGTTATGGTCAGGATAATTTTAGTTATATTTATGCAAGGAATTTTTTGCCAGAGAAAATGTGGAATCTGGAACCTTGGTATGACCGTTCTCACGATGTGTTCTTTGATTGGCTAGTGGCTGGGGGAATACTCGGACTACTTTCTTACTTGTCACTTTATCTTGTAGCGCTTTGGCTTATGTGGTTTAAACCGCACGATATGCCTTTGCGTGAAAGAGCTATTTTGACAGGTGTTTTGGGTGGATATTTTGTTCACAATATATTTGTGTTTGATAATCTAACTAGTTATATTCTATTTTTTGCACTTCTGGCTTATATAGTTATGAGAACTCACGGTGAGACTGCACGGGCTAAAGGAAAGGAATTAGTTACACAAGAGACAATGAATTTAATTGTCGCTCCAATTATATTTATAATGTTAATCGGTGCACAGTATTATGTGAATTACAGACCTTATTTGGTAAATATTTCTCTTATAAGAGGAATGAGTATAGGCCAACTGGCTCAGACTATGCCTCTTGCTGATGCAATAAAAATATCACAAGATTCATTTACAAAAGCTCTGGCGTTGAATACTTTAGGATCTGAAGAAACACGTGAGCAATTTTTACAGATGGGTATTCGTGTTGGTCAAATAAATGTTCCACCAGAGACTCCTGCTTTAGAGAAACAAGCAATAGGGCAAGCAATTAATAACTTCATAATGACAGTCAGAAAAGATGCTGAGGATATACTTCCTAGATATAAAGAAGATGTGAGAATGTTGTCTATCTTTGGAATGTTCTATAACGGTATGGGAGATGCTGTTTCTGGTGAAAAAGTTTTGACTAGTGCGCATAATTTTGCACCAAATAAGCAATTAATTTCTTTTGATTTGGTTAGATCTTATTTGATACAAAATAAATACAAAGAAGCTTTTGCTTTAGCAAAAGAAACTTATGATTTGGAGCCAGCATATCCTTCATCACAGAAATGGCTTCTGATATCTGCTATTTATCTTAAGGATTATAAAAATACAAAAGATTATATAATCTCAAAGAGTGGAGACTCTCCTTTTGATGGTGATGTATTAAATGCTGCTATAAGTTCTGGTCAAATTTCTCTTGCTGTTGAAATGTTAAATGATGTAAAAAAGAAAAACCCAGAATATACACAACAAGTTGATGATTATATAAAGAAAATGCTTGCTTCAGTAAAAAAGTAAGAGTAAACTGATTAAGTGAGTGCATTAGGTGTGCTTACAAAATAAATAAGAGCCTGCGCAAAACCGTTCGAAAGAGCGGTTTTACGTTTTTATTAAAAACATATAATAAAGTAAATCAAATATGTTAATATAAATATATGAATGTCTGGAAACATGGAAAGTATGTGGATACGTGGTCTTTTGTACATTTTTTATCTGGTTTTTTACTTGCTGGGATTTTCTACAGATTTAGCTACAGTTTCTTATTATCTCTAGCCTTCTCTTTACTTTTACTTATTGCTTGGGAATTTTTCGAATGGGCGATTAAAATAATAGAGCCTTCCCCCAATGTCATCATGGATCTAGTTGTTGGGTTGCTTGGCTTCTTCGCGGGATCTTATGTGTTTTATTTTATGAAGCAACCCTTCAATCCTTATTTTTATATAATATTGATTATAACTATACTATTGTCTATTTGGGGGTTTACTGATTTTCTTAAAAAGGGTTATAGGTAAGAAGTACAGTTTGTTATTTTTATAAGGACTTGAATGTATATTGAGATGTGTTGTACACTATGTGAGTGGTAGTCCTTCGCAAGTCATTGCGGTGGGCGACCGCGCTCACATAAGGCACTTATTTTGGAGCATGCCACGCTCACCACAATGGGGTGCGAGGCAAAAGAGAAAGCGCGACCGAAGGTCGCGCTTTCTCTTTTGCCTCTGTAACTATTATCTAAAGTCTAAAATCTAATGTCTAACAATCTGCTACTGACCACGATCCGTTTGCTTCTAATTTTACTCTTGGTTTTTTATCATATTCAACATGAAGTAAACCAGTCGCAGCAATCATAAGTCCATTGTCAGTAGATAAATCTTTTTCTGGTATATAAAGTGAAAAGCCTTCATTATTTGCGAGCTCTTTTAAAGCTTTTCTAATATGTGTATTTGCA
>CAILKS010000003.1 GCA_903834855.1 uncultured bacterium
AATTGATAATTGATAATTGATAATTATTTCGTGTAAGTTGTGTTATCTCGCATCCAGAGGAGAACCTCCTGCATAACCAAAACCGATCCATAAGTATTATGTCTATCCCCTTTTTCCATAACAACAACAAAAGCATACTTAGGATTTTCATATGGGAAATATCCTGTGATAAGTGAGTTAACTAACTGCTTACTCACACCAAGTTCTGCTGATCCTGTTTTTGCGGCTACATCAATACCCGGTATGTTAAGTGCTGTACCTGTTCCATTGTCTTCATGTACCACCATATGCATACCTTCACGTACAACTTTTAAATCTTTTTCAGGTAAAGTAATTTTAGAACTCGCTGTAACTACCCCATCTATCATATGTGGAGTTACTAATGTTCCACCATTTGCAATCGCTGCTATTCCACGAACAAGTTCAAGAGGAGTAAGTTGAAATCCATATTGACCAATCGCTGTATGATAAGTATTTCCGAGTAACCAGTCTTCATCAAAAACTTTCTTCTTCCATTCTGGTGAAGGAACATTGCCGTGAACTTCCCCTGGTAAATCAATTCCTGTCGTTGTCCCAAAACCAAATAATTTAGCATATTTATTTATACGAGCAATTCCAAGACCTTTCTGGTTTTCAAAACCACCACCTACTTGATAAAAATATTCATCAGACGATTCGGCTAAAGCTTTTCTCATATCTGTATAACCATGAGCTTTCCAATCTTTGAAAACAGAATCAGGACCACCATATTTATTTTTTATAACCAACTGTCCAGAACTATAAATATTTTGAAGTGGTGAAATAACTCCTTCCATGAGGGCCGCCATGGCAATAAAAGGTTTTACTGTTGACCCTGGTGTGAAAGCGCCAGCTACTGCACGATTCAGAAACTTTTTATTTTTATCTAACAAATCTTTTGAAATTATTTTTTTATCTTCTGTTGAAGTTGCATTTGTCATTAAGTTATTATTATATTCAGGATAGCTCGCAATAGCTAAAACTGCGCCTGTATTTACATCCATAATTACTCCAGCACCAGAGGTGAAATAAGCTTTATGCGCAAGTGCTTCCATACTTTCATATAATTTTGCCTGTACACCTTTATCAATTGTTAATTTTAAATTTTCACCATTTGTCGGATCTATAGTTACATTTTCTGCTTCTATTTTATGAAGTGCATTAACTGCAACAACTTTTTCACCTCTTTGCCCTGCTAATCTATCTTGATATTGCTTTTCTATTCCATCACGACCAATATATTCATCTTGCCAAAAAACACCACTTTGATCTTTTTTCGGATAACTAACATAACCTAGTAAATGAGAGAATCCAGGAGTGGAAGT
The DNA here is from genome assembly GCA_903834855.1 of uncultured bacterium. Lineage (GTDB taxonomy): Bacteria > Patescibacteriota > Minisyncoccia > Phycocordibacterales > UBA5272 > UBA11704. Next base: position 1,344 of record CAILKS010000003.1, read on the forward strand.
ATAAATCCTGTCTGGTATTTCATAAAGCTCACCCTTACTACTATTCCATGCAATTAAATCACCATTAACATCTGATATAGTTCCTCTATGTGCAAAAATAGGAGTAGTTCTCAAATGATTCCTATCTGCTTTTTCTTGATAAACGGCAAAATCTGTTATCTGCATACCGAACAACCTAAAAACAGTTGCACCAAATAATACAACAATAAAAATCGTAAAAAGATAATAAACACGAACACCGAGTGGACGTGATAATTGACCCTCGAGTTGATTTATATTTAAACTAGAAAGATTTTGACTATCTAAAAAAACATCCTCTGGATCAATTTCATGGGATGCTGCTTCTTTAGCGCGACGAGTAGATAAAAGGTGAAACACGTTCATATATTATTAATATAGCACAAATGATAAGTGTTACGATTGGATACTTATCAGAAGCTAAAACCAAATCATAAAGAAATGAAGTAGAGATTAAAACAAAAAATAAAATGTATTTAAGATTATTCTTTATCGACATAAAATAAAGATGAAGTTACTGGATTATATGCTCCACGAATATAGATTCTAACGAACACATCCTGTGGATCTCTCTTAATATCTACGATGGTACCTAACTTCATTGTTTGATCTGCTTTATACATAATATTTTCACCAACAATAAAATTAGATTCTTTTGGAAGTAGTGCCAAAAAATTTCCACCACCATCACCTTGTAATGTTATGTTTTCTTTAGTCTCTGTCGTAACCCCTTCGACAGTGCTTCCACTAGCACTTAGTAATTTACACAAAGAAGTCGTTGGGTGTAATTCTATTACAATACATGCCGGCTGTCTGCCTCGAATATAAACGATTGTATTTTCTTTTATATTATCTTTAAAACCTTTTGATAAAAGTATGGTTGAATATAATCGAGTAATATCTTGTGCCAATGGATAAAGAATTATATTTGGTTTTACATTTTCTTTATTACCTAATTCATCAATTTTAATCTCTATACCTTTTAAAGAATCATTTTCTGCTTGTAAAAACGTGACTTTATTTTCTAACTCTTCTATATTATTTTGTAAAGTTGTTTTTTGTGCTTCATAACTATCACGTGATCTAAAATAATTTGTAATCGTAGAAGGTATATTAATTATACTTTTTAAAAATTTATTAGAAGTAACAACAGTTGGTTCTGCTGCTGGAGAAAGAGTGCTACGAATTTGAACCCAACCAAATGAAAGTACTAAAAGTGTAACTGCTATAAAAATTAAACTAGCTGTCTGTCTTCTTTTTTTTGTTTTATCTGAAAGATATGTCATCTGTGTTTTGTACTAATACATCTTTATATAAAACTATATCCTCTAAAATAATTCCTGTACCACGAGCAACTGCAGTTAGTGGGTCATCTGCCACTGCAACTGGAACTTTTAATTGCATAGCAAGAAGTCCTGGAAGATTTCTAATTAAAGCTCCACCACCAGCTAAAGTTATGCC
>CAILKS010000004.1 GCA_903834855.1 uncultured bacterium
AAAGCGCGACCTTCGGTCGCGCTTTTGCTATTATGCTATAATTAAATTCGTTGATATTTTAGGAGAAAGTGATGAGAAATTTAATTACAGGAGGTATAAGTAACTCTGATTATGAAGTCTTTCTCAAGCAGGAGACAAAGAAAAAAGTAGCAGCAAAAACTGTGAATACAGTTATAACTTCTGGTAAAGTTTTGGTATTAGATGGGGCATTTCCGCAAAAATCTCCTGAAGAATTTGCTCAAATGAGGATAAATGACCCTTCACAATCCGAGTTGGCAGAAATGATAAAATATGCAAATGCTTTAAATGCACATGTAAAAAAGCATGGTGAAGTCAAATTTTGAAATCACTCCAAGTGTATTTAAAACACCAAAAAATCTGCCCCGGCCGCTTACGCGACCGGGGCATTTGTATTTCCCCTAGGTCAGACCTCGTGGAATCTTTAAATAATTTGTAATTGCTATTTAAACTCATTTTTGTCAACTGGTACCTAATAACTATTTACTATAAACTGAGTTCAAGTATTAAATGCTAAAGGCTACAAGCTAATAGCTAAAAGCTACCCCTATGAATCCTAAAGACCAAGTAAAAGAAAGTCTCTCCATAACTGATGTCGTCTCTACTTATATTCGCCTAGAAAAATCAGGCGCCCAATTTCGTGCACGTTGCCCATTTCATAATGAGCGCACACCGTCATTTTATGTTTCACCTGAGAGAAAATCATTTCACTGCTTCGGTTGCCAACAGCATGGTGATATTTTTACTTTTGTAGAAAAAATTGAGAACATTCCATTCTTTGAAGCGTTAAAAATTTTAGCTGACCGTGCTGGTGTCACATTAACTAATTCACAAAAAAATAAAGAAGATACTCGTCTCATAACTTTATTAAAAGATTCAACTGATCACTTTGAAAAAACTTTAAAGAAGTCTCCAGAAGCAATGCATTATTTACTTGAACGTGGTCTAACAGAAGAAACAATAAATACTTTTCATATTGGTTATGCAAAAAATGAATGGCGTGATTTATTTATTACTCTTGCCGCACTCGGCTATCAGCCAGAAGAAATTGAAGACTCTGGCCTTGCGATAAAAGCAACAGACGATAGTGGAAAAACAAAAGGTTGGTATGACCGTTTTCGTGGACGTATTATGTTTCCAATTAGAAATGTATCAGGCGCAACAGTTGGTTATTCCGGACGTATTTTACCTTCTCTTGTTGACCCATCAGTTGCTCAAGGTAAATATGTGAATACTCCAGAGACAGCTCTTTATCATAAATCAAAAATACTTTTTGGTTATGATACTGCAAAAAAGAAAATGGCAGAAGTAAAATCTGTTGTCGTCGTAGAAGGGCAAATGGACTTGTGTATGTCTTATCAAGCAGGGGTAGAGAATACAGTAGCAGTTTCAGGAACTGCCTTTACTGATGAGCATATTCATATTATTAAAAGATTTTGTGATACTGTAATACTTTCATTTGACACTGACTCAGCTGGACAAAATGCTCTTAGAAAAACCGCACTACTTTGTTTATTAGGAGGACTTGATGTATATGTAGTTGATGACATTGGCACAAAAGATCCAGCAGATTTAATTAAAGAAAGTCCTAAGGCATGGTTAGACGCAGTGGATAAAAAACGTCATGTTGTAGAGGTTATGCTTTCACATGTGATGAAGGATGAAACAGATGAAAGAAAACGTGGACAAAGAATCGTTGCTGAAGTTTTACCATTTATTAGAGCAATTCAATCCCCAATAGATAGAGCACATTTTATAAAAGTTATTTCCGGTAAGACTCATATTCCTGAAAGTACTTTAATGGAAGAATTAAATCGCGGAGTAATAGCCGTGGTTGAAGAAACAAAAACAGAAATTATTAATTTGCCGAGTAAAGAGCGTTTAACTCGCGAGATAATTGCATTTTCTACTTTGGCTAATAAGTTAACAGATGAAAGTTTAAAATCATTGTCATTAGACATGAATCAATTTCCAGAGGCAATACTTCAAGAGGAAATGTTTAAATTAGAAGAAAAAGTAATAGGGGACAAAGATAAATATTTTAATGATTTGATTGCAACATATAAAAAGTTAATACATAAAGAAGAAATGATAACATTACAGAAAAAGTTAAATGAAGAAGGTGCCGATCACGAGGCTGTAATGAAAGAAATAAACGACCACGCCAAGAAAGGTATATAGATATTGACATATAAGTTTTTTATATGTATAATAAAAAACAGATAAAGACTGTTTAAGGAACAATTCTGTTCTACGGTTCTTGAAGGGGATTTTCATGATTAGCAAACAAGCATGGTTGGTGCATTGCACCTACCTAAATGCGTTCGGTCGTCATTGTTCTTTGGCGACTGTCATCCCGGCGGACTCTGATGAAGAAGCTGCTTATGCTTTTAAGAAAGATTTTCTGCTGGCGTCTCCCAAATTCCATATTCTGGAAATGGCTAAACCTTGCCAGATTACCGGAGTTCAGATGATGGGGGAGGCACTTGACCCAGAACAGTTCTGCGTGTCCAACATTGTCGGTTAATGTGCCTACAGCGCTTAGCCTTAAACTCCCCGGTATTTGCTGGGGCTGTTTTTTATTATGTGGAAAAAGTCTATAGACTTTTCTATGTTTGTATAGTATAATCCGCCTTACGTTACTATGGTGAAAAAAGTATCTTCAAAAAAGAAAAGTGTACAGAAAAAAACTGCGGTAAAACCAGCAGTAAAAAAAGCTCAAGCAAAAAAGGTTGCCAAGAAAACTCTTAAGGCACCTGTCAAAAAGACTTCTGTAAAGAATAAATCAAAGAAGAATGCGAAAAAAGTCATCTCTAAAAAGTTAGTTAAAAAGACGGTAAAAAAACTCCCTGCTAAAAAAGTTTCCAAGAAAGCAACAAAACCCCGCCAAGTGAGTACACAGAGCGGGGTAAAAAAGTTGCCTAAAGTAGTTGCTAAAAAATCTCAAAAGAAGGCAATTGTAAAAACAGAAACAAAGCCAAAATATAAACCAAAGGCATTTACAATAAAAACTGGCCCATCAAAACCAAAGATAGAAGTTAAAACAAAAAAGGTTTTAACGCGTGATCAAAATGAGGAAGAATTGTTAGCAAAAGGAAAAGAAAGAGGATTCATTACATATGATGAAATAATTCGCTATTTCCCTACGATTGAAACAGACATTATATATCTAGAAGAATTGTATGAAAAAATGTCAGCAGTTGGAATTGATGTTTTAGAAGGTGGAAACCTTCTTGATATGGATGAGGGATTAAAATTGTCAGGTAGTGAAAACACTCACGACAGTATTCAAATGTATCTTCGCGAAATTGGTCAATATCCACTTATTGCAGGGGATGAAGAAAGATCTCTTGCTCAGCGTATAGAAAAAGGAGACATTGAAGCCGCATCATTATTAGCAAAGGCGAATCTTCGTCTTGTGGTTTCTATTGCCAAAAAGTACGTTGGAAGATCCTCAGACTTAACATTACTTGATCTTATTCAAGAAGGAAATCTTGGTTTGTTTAAGGCTGTAGAAAAGTTTGATTGGAATAAAGGATTTAAGTTTTCTACTTATGCGACATGGTGGATTCGTCAGGCTATTACTCGTGCGCTAGCTGATCAGTCTCGTACAATTCGTATTCCTGTTCACATGGTTGAAACAATTGCGAAATATAAACAAGTTGTACGTCGTCTATCACAAGATTTGGGACGTGATCCATTAGCTGAGGAAATTGCTGTTGAAATGGGAGTAGATGTTGAGAAAATTCACATAATTGAAAACATAAATCAAGATACTGTTTCTCTTGAAAAGCCTATTGGAGATGATGACGATAAATCAACCCTTGGTGAATTTATCGCTGATGATAAGATTTTGTCCCCAGACGCTGAAGCATCACACAGAATTCTTTCAGATCAGATTAATGAAATATTAAATGACCTTTCACCAAAGGAAAGAAAGATTGTAGAAATGCGAAATGGATTAGGGGAGTTCGACGGTGTAATGCATACACTTGAAGAAGTAGGAGCAGAGTTCGGAGTTACTCGTGAACGTATTAGACAGATTGAAGCGAAAGTGCATGAAAAAATAAGAGGACATGAGAAAAGTGAAAGATTGAGAAATTACTAAAATAATCAATTATCTAACCCCATCTACTTTGTTACGGAGCCTCTCTCGCTCGTCAACGTAGCATTAACTACGTCTCCTCGCTCGTTTCTCCGTGCCTCGTATCTGGAGTCATATAATTGATTATTCTGCATTTAAGTTTTTCAAGTTCTATTTTTATAGGGAGGAGTGGAAAATACAAAGAGTGGCCGCAAAGCGGCCACTCTTTGTATTTTCGTATTTTCTGGAAACTAAAAACTTGAAACTATTTAATAACCATACCCGTAACCATAGTTGTAACCATTATTGTAATTATAATTGTACCCATTACTGTATCCACCATAACTATAACCATTACTTACCCATGGATTAAAAGGCTGCCAAGTGTTATTGATATATCTATAAGAGTAAGGTTGAGTTTGGTTATATGTATATGAAGGATATGTTTGTGTATTATATCCGTAGTTATAGTTATATCCGTTATTGTATGAATAATTATTTGTCGGATAAGTGTAAGAATAATTATTACTTGGATATGTATAAGAGTAATTATTATTTGTTGCACAGTTTGAACCAACTAATGTAGTTATTTGCGTATATCCATCATATCTATATGTATAGCATCCTTGAGTATAGGTATAAGAATTATAAGCTGATGTATTTTGATAATTATTGTAATTAGATGTGTAATACGCAGACGCAAACAATGAACCACTTATGAATAATGTGCTCACAAATGCAACTGTTGTTAATATCTTTTTCATATACTTAATTATATTCTCTCCACATAACTTAGCAAATAGACAAAATTTGTTTTTGTGTCATTTTTTGTTAAAACACCTTGCAAAATAAAGAGAAATGTGTTATAGTATTAGTTCATAA
>CAILKS010000005.1 GCA_903834855.1 uncultured bacterium
ACAAGCTACTGACTACCTGCTGCCCCTTCCCCTGCACCTCATCTCTTAACTCCATAATTCTATGAGCACAACCTTCTACGTCACGAACATTTTCTATAACAAATTCTTGATCTGTTCCTGCACTTTGAACTTTTAACTGTCCATAACCTAATAAAGTTTGTAAAAATCCATTCTTCTCAAAAAATACATCTTGTATACGAACTAATTCCATAAAGGCTTCATCTCTAGCAAAAATATCTTTTTGATTAATAGCAATTATATGCTGATCTGTAACATACCAAACATCAAAATAACTTTTTGTCCAAGCATAGAAAAAACTAGCCCAAAATAAAAGTACAAAAGAAACTAAAATCATAGCCCCGTAATCTCCATAAAAAAGACCATTAAAATTGCCTTTCGATGCCAAAAATATAGCAATTATTATAAAAAATAAACAACCAAATAGATGTAATAAAAAATCATAAACATAAACAATCCAATGCTTGCGGACTTTTTCAATCATTTCCTCCCCCTCTTCTAATAAATTTTCTTGTTCTATTATCATATAATTATCATTAACCAAAAAAGGGAGATTGACCCGAGTAAGAAAATTGCTCTCGCAATTGCAACTTTAATTTCCCCTTTACCAAATCTCCACCAAACATATAAAAGAGAACCGGCGAGTGGTAGAAAGACAATCAAAGTTATTACTAAAATAATTATGGGAATCATAAAGATAGTATACAGTGGGTAGAAGGTAGTGGGTAGTGAGTAGTGAGATACGCACAGGGAGTCACTGCTAGTTTTTAATTACTAGTCTTTAGTTTTTAATGAAATACGGGATAATTTTCAATTTTCAATTTTCAAAAAACACATAGCCAGATTTTCTATTCTTACTTTAGGCAAAAATTGCTCAGATACGAGGAGCTTAGGATTTTTTTCGAAGAAGACGTACATTTTAGTACGTTGACTGAGAAAAAATACGTAGCGACAAAGTAGCTGAGGCAATTCTGTATTGCTTTAAGCAAGAAATTGCTTTAGATGCAAGGCAGAAAAAGTTTTTGCGACTAAGACGTACAAGTAGTACGTTGCAGGAGCAAAAATTTTTTCTAACGAAGCAGATGAAGCAATTTCTTGCTTAAAGTCTAAAGTTGGTATTTGCGGAGGATCTCGGAATTAACCTCCTCCGCATCTCTTCCATAAGTTTGATAGCTCAGCTGTTTCAATATTTCAATTTTTGAAGCATCACCACTCTCTGTTGTTAATGTAACTATATCAAAAGGTTTTTTTGGTTCACCATTTACCAACATCTTCAAATAAGCATGACGATTCTCTATTTTCATTATATCTGTAGCTGTAAAAGTTGGTGCAAATTGTGATTCAAGGAATTTAGCATCGTCCGGTCCAACACGGAATATTGCCATTGATCCCACGTTCCCAAAAACTGCATCTTTAATATCATCTTTTATTTGTGCAATATATTGATGAGCTAGAGTAAGAGATAATCGATATTTTCTAGCTTCAGAAAGTATTGTTCCAATAGCTGGGGTGGTTATATTTTGAAATTCATCTATATAAAGATAAAAATCCGGCCTCTCATTTGTATCAACTCTCGAAAGTGCTGCTTGTAAAAACTTTCCAACCATAATAAGACCGAGTAAGTTAGAGTTTAAGTCCCCAAGTCTTCCTTTTGAAAGATTTACCAAGAATATTTTCTTAGAATCCATAATATCTCGGAAATTAAATGCTGACTTTTCTTGAACAATAATCGGGCGCATAACATCATTTGTTAAGAACACATCAAATTTACTAGTAACATATTGTGTCCAGTTTTGAAGACCTTGATCCCCTGATGTTTTTTCTGCATTCTGCCAAAACTGAATTAGAAGTGGATTTTTTGTTTTTGATAATTTATAATCACGAAAATCTTTATCAGAAAATACACGACCAATCTCCATCAAAGTATTACCACTTTCTGGATGCTCCATAACAAGTGCTGTTGCATTACGGAAATACTGTTCAAACCCAGGCCCTCCCGTTGCTTTCATATCAAACAATTTATCAAAAATACCTAAAAGTTCATTAATTACGAAGGTCTTTTGCTCTGGATGATCCTTATCATATTCGAGCATATTTAACCCCATGGGGCGCTCAATATGGCTTGGATCGAAATAAATGACGTCACCCTTACGTTCATCTGGAATATTCGCTAATATGTCATCTATATCACTTCCATGAGGGTCTATGAAGCAACAACCATCCCCATTTTTAATGTCTTGTATTATTAGATTTTTAAGAACCGAAGTCTTTCCTGTACCGGTTTGTCCAATAACATAAAGATGCCTCATGCGATCTTCTTTACTGAAATGTATCATTTGCTCTTGATCACGGAAACGATTAGCCCCAATAATAACCCCTTCTATTGGTAAATCAAGTGGGGCCTGAGAAGAAGCTGCTTTTGCATCTTTTACATTTCCTACATCTTTACTTTGCATTGGAAAATGGAAAATAGTTGCAAGCTCACTTATATTTAGTGGACAATTTTCATCATCATTCCATAAACGATACGAAAATCTGTGTAACATTGCTTTTTGTTTTCTGCCTTCTACCTCTTTCCAAGTAAAACTATTTCCACCGACTTCGGAGAATTGCATAAATGCAGACTCTAAATCTTTTCTAATCGCTTGCACACGTGGGAGTGTTTCTGCGGAAGCTACAATACGAATATTTGTTTCTATAATTGTTTTCTCTAATTTTGCCTGAACATGCTTCATAGCAACTTCATCAACGTGTGTCTTATTTCTTTCTCTTTCTTCAGGAGTTTTTGAACTAAAACTGTCCCCAATAAACATAAATATTTCTTTTAAAGCATTTTGTTTAGCAATTGCGCGCTTCATAGTATCTCCCCTTCTCAAATCATCTAACATTTGACCATAACGTTTTGCAAAAAATTCCCCAGCTGGACGCACAAGTATTTGAATAGCTAATCCTTCATTATCTTTTGCAATCTTTGTAAAAGAAGATAACAAAAGTGCCATTGGATCAGCCTCCATGTCTTTATAAGTTTTAATAGGAAGAGCTGGCGAAGCAGTTGATACTGCATAGGACGCTGCAGAAATTGCATGGGTGTGAAATATATTATAATCGTCTTTTTGTTCACGAACTTGAGCATTTGGAAATACTCCAAGAACCACTTTTTCAAATAAATCTGCATAATCAATATGTACTGCGCAGTAAAAAGATACGGCCGTAGTGCCATTAGACACTGCAAGCTCAAGAGAATAATAATTCTTTTCTTTGTTCATGGCATCACTAGCTAGCGCTTGCATGGATGTAAACCACTGTTCCATTAAACCCATCATTTCTTTTAATTGTTTCACCTGTCCCTCACCAGCATCAGGTAATATAACTTCAAATAATTTCATGTGAAGAGCCTTCCATGTTTCTTTATTTATAGTGTTTTTTATTTCATGATGAGATAAAAGATATTGCACTAAAAATCGCTCAAAATCATCTTCAGTTTCTGGATCATTTAATTTTTCTGACATCGAAAGCGCATTTTTTATGCCTTTATCTGCCATGACTTGAGATAGCATTTGAATTTTTTCATCTGTTTTCTTTGGTGCTAACCATTCAATAAGCCTATGGGTTTCAGCACTATTTATTTGCGCATGTACAGGGACAATTTCTGCAATCGGTGTCTGTCTGTATTCACGAACAACTTCATGGGCGTGGTCTTCTGGCTTAAAATGAGTTTCAAAACCCTTAGATTCAGTTTTCTTTTTTTCTATTTGTGCACGCAGATAAATAGCCTCTTCTTCTGGTGTAGTTAACTGTTCATTCATTAAAACAGTATAGCAGTAAGCGGTGGGCAGTGGGCAGTGGATACAAAAAGTGGCCACTTCGTGGCCGCTTTTTGTGTCGTATCTAGCGTCTAAAATCTAATGTCTACTGTCTAATGTCTAGTAAGAATTTCCGCCTCTCCTTCTGTAATTAAAATAGTGTGTTCAAAGTGAGCAGAGTTTTTGTGGTCTGCTGTAGTAAATGTATAACCATCATCTTCCAAAATTACATCATCAGTTCCAATATTTACCATTGGTTCAAGGGCTAAAACCATACCAGGAACTAACTTAGGCCCCTTAATGCCATCATCAAAATTTGGAACATAAGGTTCTTCGTGAACTTGATAACCCACGCCGTGGCCAGATAAGATTTTTACAATGCCATATTTTTTAGGAATAGATTTTTCGATGGCTTTTGAGATGTCATTTACATAAGCTCCACATTTTGCAGCTTTTATACCAGCATAAAGTGAAGCTTCTGTGACTTCCAATAACTTTTTATTTTCGTCCGATATTTTCCCAACCGCAACTGTACGCGCTGAGTCAGAAATCATTCCTTTATGATTAATTCCTCCATCAATTCCGACAATATCCCCTTCTTGTAATATTCTACCACCTGCTATACCGTGCACCACTTCGTTATTTACAGAAATACAAATATTTCCAGGGTATGCATAAGCTGCGCCAAATGGTTGATAATTAAGAAATGCAGATTTATCCCCTCCTTCTGTTATTTTTTTGTAAACAAAATCATCAATATCCTTTGTAGTAATACCTGGCTTTATCATTTTTTCTGTTTCATCTAAAACACAAGAAAGACGCTTACATGATTCACGTAAGTTTTCTAAATCTTTCCCTTTTTTTAGTTTTATATCGTATTTCATGGGCAGGTCTTAGCTATTAGCCTTTAGCTTGTAGCCATTTCTAATTTAGAAACCAACTCTGAATGCACTTGTTCTATTGTTTGTTCACCATTAACACGAATAAATGTATATTCTGAATCTTTTTCATAGGTTTCTATACATGGATAAACTTCTTTAGTAAACCATTCCATCTTTTGCTTCATTGCTTCCATGTCTTTATCATCTTCACGTCCTCGTGAGGATAACTTATCAATAGCCCAGATCTCTCCAACATCAAGATGAATTACAGTAGCGCCATTATAACCAAAAAATGTAATAGCTTTTCTTAAAACCTCAAGCTCCATAGGCATGCGTGGCGCCCCATCTAAAAGAATTGTTTCGTCTCCCTTTAGGGTATTAATAAATATATTTGCCCAATTCCAAATTGCTAAAAATTCTGGCTGAAGACCACCTGTATTTTGAGTTTCGCGAGCTTTTTGTGCTGCAAAATTATCTGCTTCTATAAATGTACGAAACCCTCCGCCTGTTGTAACATGGAGAACATTCTTTGCCCCTTTTTCTTCTAAATATTTCTTTAAAAGGTCTACCTGCGTCCCCTTTCCACTACCTGATCTCCCCATGATGATATACATTTGTTTTTCCATTGATACATACTAGCATGTCGGGGTAGCTTGTAGCTAGTAAATTGTAGCTAACAGCAAATAAAAATAATTATATGACCAAAAATATACGAAGTCCAATAATTGATAAGATTATTTAATAACTTATCTAATTAGCAAGGAGAATATTGGTCAGAAAAGGTTTTAGATGCAATACCTTATCTTATATTTGGTAATTTCGCGGAAAATTGTTCCAGATACGAGGAGCTTAGGAATTTTTCAAAGGAGACGTACGAAGTAGTACGTTGACTGAGAAAAATTCCGTAGCGACAAAGTAGATGGAATGATTTTACGTGAAATTTAATATTCGCGCATTGAGAGCTGAGCATCAACCTTTTTGATAAGATCAAGTACAACTGAAATCGCAATCAAAAGAGAAGTTCCACCAACTTGTATTGCCGTTAAACCTGTAATAGCTTGAACAATAACCGGAAGTACTGCAACCAATCCTAAGAAGACTGCACCAAAGAGAGTAATACGAGCAAGAACATATCCTATATATTCAGCAGTTGCGAGCCCTGGACGAAATCCTGGAATAAAAGCACCATTCTTTTGTAAATTATCTGCTGTCTTTTCTGGATCGAACATTACCGCTGTATAGAAGTAAGTAAACATAACTACAAGCAAGAAATAAAGTCCACCATAAATCCACTGATTAGCTAATGCTGTGTTAACACTTCGTGCAATTGCTTGCAACACAGCCTGTGATGATGTTGCAAATAACTGAGATAGTAACTGTGGGAAAAGAAGAATTGAAATAGCGAAAATAATTGGTACAACTCCTGCTTGATTCAAGCGGAGTGGAAGATATGTAGAATTTGTTATTGTAGAAGATGAGCCAATGCGTGCCTGACGAGCATAAGTTACAGGTACTGGACGCTCTGCTTCTGTTACATAAACAATTCCCGCAATAACAACTAAAGTAAGAGCTGTAAGAGCTACGAGCATCGGAATCTGTGCAACATCAAAAGTGACAAAGAACTGTCCTAAGCTTTGTGGAAGTGCAGCAACGATACCAGCAAAAATTATAAGAGAAACTCCATTTCCAATACCATGTTCGTTGATTTGTTCACCTAACCACATCATAAGCATTGTTCCACCAGTTACAATTGCAATATTTCCAATAAGATCAGGTGTGGCGAGTTGCGAAATAGCATTCTGACGTTCAAGAAGTGTAATAAGTGCGAATCCTTGAAGTATAGCAAGTGGCAAGGTAAGCATACGACCGTATTGAACGAATCGTCTACGACCAATCTCCCCTTCTTCTTGATACATTTCTTTTAGACGTGGTGAGAGCACAGTCATAAGTTGCATAATAATAGAACCTGTAATGTATGGACCAACTCCGAGCATCACTATAGAAAAGGCTGAAAGTCCTCCTCCAGCAAAAATGTTTAACAATCCAAAGAAACTATTATTCTGTAAGAATTGCGCCAAATTTTCTGTACTTACTCCTGGAATAGGAATAGACGCAAGCAAACGAGTAATAATAAGAACAAAGAATACGAACAAAATACGATTACGCATTGTTCTGTCAGAGAAAATAGCCTTTATTGTTTTCATAATTTGACTATTATACCATATGGGGCAGCTGTTAGCCATCGCCGCTTAGCGTGTAGGAAATACAAAAAGCGACCCCTTCGGGGTCACTTTTTGTATCTGTATTTTGTATTTAAGCTACATTCTACAAACTAAAGGCTATCGGCTGTTAACGACAGCTTTCGGTTTTAATCGCCTGTCTTGTAAAGTCATAAACCATACCAGTTTGTGGTAGACCTTTCATTGCTTGATAGTCTTTTACAGCTTCTACTGTTTTGTCTCCGTAGAATCCTGTTGGAGCGTCTGTAAGTAGTCCTTTGTCTTGTAAGAAGGTTTGCAGATTCTTTACTGAGTTAGATTCTGCTCCGCGATGCAGATTACGAGGGATGTTGGTGCAGATTGTTGAAACACCAAGAACTTGACTACCCACATCTAAATTCATTGCTATTGGGGTATATGTAACATAAGCACTGATTACAGATGTTCCAGTAGAATTAGCACATGTAATAACATGTTGACCAACAGAAAGAACTTTTGATCCTGAAGTTCCTGTCTGAACTATGCCATCCACCATACAAAATGAGGCATTACTTGACCAAGAAACAGAAGCATTGCTAACTGTTAAAGATTGACCATTTGATACCGGAGAGCCATTGATTGATAAGTTTAAAGAAGCTGCTGTTGTCACTGTCGCTGCTGTCACCACAAGCGGTCTATATACAGTACTACTACATACATTTGAAGCATTACAAGCACGTAGACCCATTGTATATGTAGAACCTGGGGTAACAGTTGGATCTAAAGCTAATGATCCTGACCAGCTATTTCCTCCAATTGTTGTATATGCTGTTCCATAATTAACATTGTATTCGAAACGAGTTGCGTTACTTCCAGACCAATTCATGCTGAATGTTTCATCTTTACGAACTGTTCCAGATGTTGAGGTTACAACGTTGAAGGAGTTTAGGGTTGGGGTAGTAACAACTGTTGAGGGAGAGTCGATAGTAATTCTCACGGAGTTCTGTACTGTTGATAATATTTTTCCAGATGGTGCGTATGAACATCCAGATGGGTTACATTCATTTATTGTTGCAGATACTGCATAGGTGCCTGGAACATTTAAATAACCATTGCCTCCTGTCCTCCAAACAGCAGAACCAGACGTGGAATTTACAGATAATTCATTGCTTTGTCCTGTTCCACCCTCAACCCCACTACCCGTAGTATTAATACCGGTAATACTGTAAACAACTTGAGAATTTCTCGGTACGCCACTATACGTCCAACTTATTGGAATATTGTCACCAATTTTAAAATTAGCATTAGGTTGTGGTGATGTAATTATAATTGTTGGTGTCGCTGAATTAGCAACCGTAATCGTATACGTAGCAGGTGTAGATCCTACTCCACTATCATTAAAACAAACAAGCTTTCTTGAAAGATTCTGAGTAATTGTTCCTAATAGACCAGCTGGGAAAGTATGAGTTGCTTCTACGCTATTCCAAAGTACAGTACCTGGATAAGAAGCAGTGGCAGTTGAAGGATCATAAATTACACAATTTCGTGTTTGACCTACTGAAGTATATGAATATGCTGGGTTACTTTGACCTGATGTGATGGTTGAAGAAGATGGAGACCATGAGACAGTTGGGGCTGCGGCCGTCGAAGCACAATTACTTAAACAGCTCCCCAAAGTGACAGTCATTCCACGCCAAGGAGATGTATATGATACAGTTGTAACCCCCGACTGAGTCACACTTCCACCAAAAGTGCTCTTACATCCAGCGTCTGCAACAATTAAATTCACTGTTGATCCTACTTTAGCTCCAAGGAATTGAGCTATAGACCCTAGACTTGAATCACTTGAAAATATATTATTAGCACCATTACCCCAAACAGATCCGCCAGAGACACCTGCTACGACAGTCTTATTCCCTGGTGTTACAGTGCCGGTACAAGAAGATACCGAAGCACTCGGTGTAAACGAAGCTGAAGCAGGAGCAGCTATACTTTGAATATTCTGACCAGCAGAGTTTACTATAACAATCTGACATGTAGTTAATACTCCATTTGGAAGACCTGTTACTGTAATAGCTAGTGGACTTACTGTAGCATCTAAATAAGTAGCTACTTGATTATTACTTATACATACAGCTCCATATCTTGTAACTGCAACATTACCTGTTGTAGCTGCAGAGTTACCTGCTGTAAAGTTAAGTGTTACACGACCGTCTCCGGGGATGACTGAGGTGATGGTTGGGGGGGTGGGGGTACTAACAATTCCACCACCACAACTCAAACTCTTTATAACAGCTCTAGTTGTTGCACCTACATAACCATAAGCATATAAATTATTTTGTCTTTGAAATGCTTTTACAGCATTAAAGGTTAATTTACCAAAATACCCCGTTGGATCACTATCAAGCAATCCAATATCTTGAAGAAAGAATTGAAGGTCTGATACTTCCCCGTTAGTATTTGAATCTTTTGATTTGGTATAAGTTAAATTATATTTTAAATCTGTACATTGAGATCCATTGTCAGGAGGTGGAAGATCCCCCATTGTTTGAGCAGAAGTAAAAGAAAAACATGCACTTAATAAAAGCACTGAAAGAAAGGTTCCTCTCAGAAAACTACTAATTGTTAGAACCTTTTTATGTCGTCGCTCGGACGAAATATAAAAGATTACTTTTCTAATTCGCTCCTCGCTAGCCAAAATAATATATTTTTTCATATGTGTAAAGTGTATACCCTATTGTAGTGGTGGGTCAACGCACAACAAAGACAG
>CAILKS010000006.1 GCA_903834855.1 uncultured bacterium
TGATTCGATATATATATATATACTTTAATTATTATTTAAATAATCTTACTTTATGGCACAATACTTTTCATTTAATGGTAGAATTTCTAGAGAAAATTTCTGGAAGATTTTAATAGGAGGAGGCCTTAGCGCTTTTTTATTAATTAGTTTAATTGGGTTTTTATCTTTTTTGTTAACCATGCTTATTGGTATTAAATTGCCGTCAGTAGTAACAACAATACTTTCTTTTGTGGTGGGAGTTTCTTTGGTTGTTGTGACTGTTGCTGGTACTGCGAAGCGTTTTCATGATAGAGATAAAAGTGGGTGGTGGACACTTATCGGACTTATCCCAGTTCTTGGGTTTTGGTGGATTTTGATTGAATGCGGTTTTTTGAAAGGAACCACAGGTTCTAATCAGTATGGCTCAGATCCGCTCGAGGCAACACCTTCTGCAACGGTAAATTAGTAAATAATATTGCTTAGATACCAAGTTTGCCTTTGGCAAACTCGTGCTTTTTTGCTAGTATATAAAGTATTATTTATTAACTGTATTGATTGGATTTAGTTGTGTATTTAACTACCAACTAGTAACTATCAACTACTAACTATAATCACCATGCATCCAAAAAAAGAAAGAACATTTGTTATATTAAAACCAGACGCAGTTCAACGTGGTTTGGTTGGGGAAATAATCCAGCGTTTTGAACGTATTGGACTTAAAATTGTTGGCATGAAAATGCATATGGCTGATGAGACAAAACTATGGAGTCATTATAGTAAAGACGATGCATGGTTCTTGAAGAAAGGGGAGAGAATTGTGGAAAATAAAAAAGCTCTTGGTCACACTATTGATCGTGAGCCAATTGAATACGGAAAAGATATTATTCGTGCTGTTGTAAATTTTATGCGTTCAGGACCGGTGATTACAATGGTGATTGAAGGTAACAATGCTGCTGCTGTTGTAAAGCGTTTGGTTGGAGGAACAGAACCTGCAACGGCTGACACTGGGACAATAAGAGGAGACTATTCAATTGATTCATACACACTTTGTGATTTTGATGGGTCACGTGGAATGAGAAATATTATTCATTGTACAGATCCAGCAGATGGAGAAGGGGCACAAGAGCATGAAATTGGTATTTGGTTTACAGAAGATGAAATTGTAAAATATAAACTCGTTACTGAAGCAATGTTATATGACATCGATTTAAATGGAATCCTAGAATAATAGCTATTAGGTTGCGGCTTGTAGAAGGTAGCTTAAATGCAGAGGATGTAAAAAGCGACCCCGAAGGGGTCGCTTTTCGCATTTAGCTACCGGCTAAAAGCTAATAATTACAAGCTATTTCCAGTTATCCACATAATCCACCGCAAAGTCTCTTTACAAAACTTGCCCTCAAAAGTTGAGAGGAATATAATTATTATAGGTGCTTTAGTATATTTATTTGTTGAAATAAGCTTTCAGATAGTGAGACGTTGCATAGTCGTTAGTGACGCATGTCTCTCTCATAATCTGGCTCAACAATTAAACATCGAGTACCTCCACTATAGAAAATACCTCATGGGTGCCATGGGGTATTTTCTTTTGTATTTAAATAAAAACTAAAAATTAAAAACTAAAAATTAATCTGTATTTTTTGAAAATTGAAAATTGATAATTGAAAATTTTATATCGATTCTTAATAATATTATAGAGACAAATTAGGCTCTTGTTTTTACAATACGCAAATGTATACTATGAAGTAGGGTGCTTAGGTATTTTTCTGGATAAAACATCTTTGGGCTAAGAAATATTGAGAACTGCATCGTGGTGCTATTCGTTTTCTGCCCACCTGACTTAAATCATCAGGAAGATGTCCTAAGTGTCCGAGTAAAAAATCCCCATTAGGGGATTTTTTACTGGAATAGTTTTGTATTTGCTACAGACTACAAGCTAAAGGCTACAAGCTGTCTCGTGATATACTTTACTTAATGAAATCCACCCTCTTTTCCTTACTATTTCTTCTAATTTTATTCTTAGTATCACATTATATTTTTGAGCCGACATATTTATATTATGAACTTTGGTGGTTAGATATCCCTATGCATCTATTGGGAGGGCTAGGTGTTGGATTTTTAATAATATCTGTTGCCAAAGTGTATGATTTAAAACTTTCAATTTTGCAAATTTTTATTTTGTTTATGATTGTGGCTGTAGTTTGGGAAATCTATGAATATATTCGCGGAGTTATGGTTTATGATGATTTTTCTAAATATTTAGACACCATAAAAGATATTGTGATGGGTAGTCTAGGGTTGTATGGTTCTTATTCATTAACAAAAAGAAAACAATAAAACTTATGAATTTAGCGAACTCCTTTGTTGAAACTGCAAGTTATCACCTCACCGTACAGTTGTACGGCTCAGTAATAACTTTTGTTTCGCCGCGGATTTCATCTAAATTCATAAGTTTTATATAAAAATATGTATTTAATTTATCTAAAATCTAATGTCTAATATCTAAAATCTATCCCTATGACTATATTTAAAGTTACTTTTGCGGGAGGTGCCTTAATGCCAACAGGATCAAACTTTCTAGTTGAATTTGGTGGAAAGAAAATTTTGATTGACTGTGGCCTTGTACAAGGTGAGAAATATACTATTCCAATAAATAGTGAGCCTTTTTCTTATGATACAAAAAGTATAGATGCACTTTTTATTACTCACGCTCACTTGGATCATGTGGGTAGAATTCCACGTCTTGTTCGTGATGGTTTCCGTGGGAAAATTTATAGCACTGCACCGACTCGCGAAATGGCAGAGCTTATAATGCTGGACTCAATGGGGGTTCTTGGAAAAGAAGCCGCCCGTGATGGAATTGAACCATTTTATGCAGAGAAAGATGTTTTTGAGGCCATGCAGTTGTGGTCTGATACTTTAGAATACGAAAAACCTTTTGTATTTAAAACAGATGATGGTGATGCGACTATTACATACCACGATGCTGGCCACATACTAGGAAGTGGAATTATTGAAATTGCTTATAAAGGTAAAAAACTTGCGTTTACTGGAGATCTCGGTAACACACCATCTCCACTTATGAAAGACACTACTTTATTAAAAGATATTGATTATTTGGTTATAGAAAGTGTATATGGTGATAGAAATCATAAAGATAAAGATAGACGTATAGAAATTTTTAAAGAAGCAGTTACAACAACTATAAATAAAGGTGGGACAGTTTTGATACCAGCTTTTTCTATTGAACGTACTCAAGAAATGTTACTAGCTTTTAATGAGCTTGTAGAAGGTAAACAAATTCCTGCGGTTCCAGTTTATCTAGATTCTCCACTTGGAATAAATATCACCAAAGTTTATAAAAAATACGACAGCTGGTTTAATGAAAATATTGAAAAAATAATTAAAAGCGGAGACGATATTTTTGCCTTTAAAGGTCTAGTTCAAACCCCATCACCGGAAGAAAGTAAAGCAATAAATAATGACCATAGACCAAAAGTTATTATCGCCGGGAGCGGTATGAGTAATGGTGGACGAATTGTTCATCATGAAGCGAGATATTTACCAGATCCAAAAAATACAATTATAATTGTGGGATATCAAGCGGTAAATACTTTAGGACGTCATATTGTAGAAGGGGAAAAAGAAGTTTTTATTCATGGTCAGCCAGTAGCTGTTAATGCTCGTCTTGTAAATATTCATGGATTTTCTGCACACAAAGATTCTGATAGATTGATAGAATTTGTCGCATCAACAGCTCCGACATTAAAAAAAGTTTTTGTAGTCCTAGGTGAACCAAAGAGTGCATATTTTCTTGGTCAACATATTCATGAGACATATGGAGTACCAGTTCTTGTGCCAGAAAAAGGAGACATGGTCGAATTAGAGTAAATTTACAAAAGATTACTTTTGTAAATTTACTCTAATTCTAAATTTTCAATTTTGCAATTTTCAATTTTCAA
>CAILKS010000007.1 GCA_903834855.1 uncultured bacterium
GTGCGATTCTAATTTTTATTTCTTAGTCAATTTCAGATTCAATGAAGCCAAAGAAATTCTTTGGGTTAAAACATGGGCTCATAATACACCTCAGGGATATCAAGAAGGATTGCATGAAGAATTAAGTTACGACATCGATGAAGATAGAAAAGCCTATTTAGAAAATAAATATAAACAAGAACAAATTCAGCAAGAAAGCCAAGAAGCCAGTAGATGTAATGTAACTATAGATAAGGCTAAAGATTTAAGTTTAATATTTGATGTCTTTAACTTTCCAAATATTGCAAATCTAGCAACAACCAGCAAAATAGTTAATCGGAGACTTTTAGATTCTGGCGCTGGATGGTTCAATTTAGACTTTTTAAATAATAATAACTTCGCAATTTCACAAATCAAGATAGGCATAGCAAAGTCTGGATCTAATTGCTCATCTAATTTATATGATTATTCCGACCTTTATGTATGCGGATCCACCAATGACAATATTAAACCTTATTCTCAAGGGACTTTAAGTTGTGGCATTCCTAGGATTAGCGGAGGCTATTGTATTGTCGGCATTAGGCCTGTATTTGAAGTTAATGCTAAAAATAGTTTGAATGCAATGCGTCAAATGGGCTTATGTAACTAGAAGGTTAATTAATCATTCCCAAATTCTGAACTAGCTTAGTTAACCTTGTTAATAATATTAATTACATAAACTAAGTGGTCTTTGTTTTTATAATCTAGTGTCACAAAATTAACTGGTTTCCTACCCGCCATGCGTCTTCCACCCATGAAACTTAGTTGGTGACCTATGTCTTGAAGATAGTGCAAACGTAAACTACGTTCACTTCGTTCTTGCTTTGCAGCCAACGTCTCATTGCCGTGTTGGTAATTCCAATGTTTTGACCCTGTTGAGCCAAGCCTAACTCTTTTAACTTTGTTTTGCATTGAGTATCCTCAGTCGAGCAGGGGCAAGTTTTTTATTAACCGCTTAAGGACATTGGATAAACCAGAGATGCCAGATAAAATCTAAAAACTTTTATATATGCTCTTATTTTATTTAATTTATAAAAAGTACTGGCAACACTGGTTAATCTTCCAAAGCCTATGACATTACTGATTTTTATTAAGCCATTGCCCCTGACATTAAATGGCTTCATTGGCAATCTCTCTCATAGCTTCATATAGCAAATCAGGATCAGGCTCTTCTTCATAATCCAGTTCTGCAGGTTCAGGAGTTCTATTATTCCAATTAATTTGAGTCTTGATAGCTAATTCAAATTCCTTTCTTGCTAAGCTAATTGAAGGTAACTGATAACCTCGCTCTTGCTTTCCTGAAGAGTTTTTGATGCGATCGCTTTTCGCAGATGGGCAAATTTTTTGTAATGTAGCTGCAACCTTCTGTGTTTGAAGAGGTTCGTATCTACTAGCATTTTTATCATAATGTGAGTAACTATCTATGATGTACTGGGTTGAGATAAATATAGAATCTTCCCAGTCAGTGTCACTTGAGCTATAGATCCCTAAGGGTTTAGTTCTAATTTTTCCAGTCTCTAAAACTTCAAGCCAATATCTTTCAAATCCATCTAAGGATTGTATGCGCTGGTTAAGATGTTCATGGGTGATGGGTCTTTGTCGTACTTTAAAATTAATGAGATCCATCGCAAATAAATCGTATACAAATGCAGAGATTGTCGATGAATCATTAATAGCTTTATGTACCATATCGAAATA
>CAILKS010000008.1 GCA_903834855.1 uncultured bacterium
GCTCTACCGCTGAGCTATCGCGGAGCTAAACATTGAATTGTCTAAATAATCATACAAGAAAACATGATTATCTGCAAGTCGAAACTCGCTTTATCCCAGGCGATAATTAGATCAAGCTATATAGTGTGTTGACGGATAATAAACCCATAAAATTATTTTTTTGACTTCTCCTTACTTTAATCGTAGTATTTACATCGGAACCGTAACTTCAACCAACTAGGAGTATTTATGGGTTTGTACAATTTAAAAATTAAAGCCGGTGATAATAATGGGGATCCTGTTTTGGCGGCCTCTTTCTCGGCCACTTGTGACGAGGACGCTTTCAGGCACTCCAGTGAAATCCTTGGAATCAATATTGATGATGGTGGCAGACCAGATCCAGAAGAATTTGCAAAAGCCGGAGGTGTTTCAATTTCTCGCGGGCTTCGGCAAATTTTCCCGCCTCTGCGAGAGTTTTCCAACAGAAGGGTCATTGTTGCACCATTTGATATTGGTACCTACAAGGCTTATATCGACAACTTATCATCCTGCTCTGCTACTGGAAAATCAGCCAGTGAGGCTGTTGGTAACTTGGTTACACAGTATGGTGACGAATTGAGAATTGTCGTCATTGAGAATTGATTGAATACCTACCCCAAAATTATCTTTTAGAAAAGAGGTGATTAAATGAAATTGTTTAAGGCATTACTTGGAAATATATTTGACGAGGAACAATGTGGTGGAAAAACGATGGCGGTCACTATTGCCATGGATTCACCAACTCACTGTTCTCGTATCAGTCGATTCTCTACCTGTGGTGCTGATGAGACGAAGATTACGTTTAAGCCACCACTGCCGCTTGATGAAGCACTACTTCAGTCGGCAAAATACACAATGAAGGGTCACTTTACACACAAGTAATTTTGGCTCAGTTCGCACCCATTGAGACCCCATCTCGGTGGGTGTTTCTATTTATATAATCCCAATTTTCATTTTCAAGTTTGCAGTGAGTAGTAATACAGGTGGCCACTTTGTGGCCACCTGTATTTGTATTTTCTTGAAACTGGAAACTTGAAACTAAAAACTAAGAAGTCATGTTAAACTTATTTCATAAATATGGATCATCTTTTTTATAACTTAAAAGAAACATTTACTAGAATTTTTTCTGGTAGATATCTTTTTGCTCAGGGAATAGCTATTCTTGCAACTTTCATAATAGTTAAATCTGGTTTTGATTATATTTATTATTTAACTTATGATCAGAGCTATACTCAGCATCTTTTCTTTTCTGCTGTCATAGCAGGTGGAATAGTTCCAATAGTTTTCCCTTTATGGACTTTACTCTATGGTCATCTTTTCAAGAAAAGAAAAGTAACCATATTAGGTAATATGTTGGCTCAAGCCGTAGCTCTTGGTTGGATTATTTCATCTTTTTATAAAAGTTTAACGGGGCGCGTTCCACCAGCTCATACTCTTAATTCATTAATTGATTTAAGTAGAGAGTTTCAATTTGGATTTTTAGATGGGGGAGTTTTTTGGGGGTGGCCATCGTCACATACAACTATTGCTTTTGCTATGGCTTTTACAATATGGAGCGTTTATCCGCGTCATGTATTGATTAAATATACAGCCCTTATTTATGCTATTTATATCGGCTTCGGAGTTTCTTTGAGTATACACTGGTTGTCTGATGCTGTTGCTGGGGCTATATTTGGCACAGTTATAGGTCTTGCTATAGGGAAAAGCTTTAGTGAAAAGTTGAAAGAACACAGATAAGATGTAGAGTAACACTATTTTATTAGGTTAATTAGAAATTTATGATTATCGTCCAATAAGGTCTAATTAACCTAATTTCTAAGGTCTAATAGGATACAAGTATCTTATTAGGTTAATTAGAAATTAGGCCTTAGATATTTTTAACTTTTTCTTTAATAAGAAAAATTGCTGTATACTGGATACATAACAAAGAATTTTATGCACAAAATTATAACAGGTATTCATGTTGAGATAACAGATTCGATTCGTGATTATACATTAGAAAAATTAAACTCACTTGATAAATATATTCCACAAGGTGATACAAGTGCCAAAATAACTGTAGAATTAGAAAAGACTACAAACCACCACTCAAATGGTGATGTATTTCAAGCGGAAGCACAGTTACATATAAAAGGTAAAGATATAACTATTCGTGCTGTAGAAGATGATTTATATAAAGCTATAGATATGCTTAAGGATATGTTATCTAGAGAGCTCTCATCATATAAAGACAAGGAGCGTTCTCTTATCAGAAGAAGTGCTCACAGAATGAAAGATTTAATAAAAAGATTGACTAATTAAAAGCTATGGATAATGACACAAAAGTAACATATGCAGTAATAGCAATACTGGTAGTTTTCTTAGGTGCTATAGCATATTTCTTGCAGGACAATAGAAACTTACCTCAAGTACAAATTACAGAACAAGTACAAAGTGGGTCAGTAGATATAAACAATACAAAAAAAATAGTATTAAATAGAAACAGTCAGACAGAAAAAGGTACAACAACAAATACAACTAATTCAACAACCACAAATATGGAAATTCCAGAAAAAATCACAAGTGCAACAATAAAAACAAATAAAGGTGAAATAGAAATTACTTTCTCAGATAAAACCCCAGAAACAGTAAAAAACTTTGCTAAGCTAGCACTTAGTGGGTTTTATAATGGAACTCGTTTTCATCGAGTAATTCGTGATTTTATGATACAAGGAGGTGATCCTTTGTCTAAAGATGTTGCAAACAAGAATTCATGGGGCACAGGAGGGCCAGGATACACATTTAAAGATGAAACTTCACCAAGTGATCTATTTTCTCAGGGGACGCTAGCTATGGCAAATGCTGGTCCAAATACAAATGGTAGTCAATTTTTCATAGTAACAGCTATTGCTGGAACCCCATGGCTTTCTGGTAAACATACTGTTTTCGGACATGTAACAAAAGGTCTTGATATTATTCTTCATATTGGAGATATGCAGACAGATGGAGCAGATAGACCGTTACAAGATATAATAATAGAACGCATCACTATTAAGTAGTTTCAAGTTTTTAGTTTCCAGTTTCCAGAATTAAATGAAATCAAATACATATAAAGATTTAATTGTTTGGCAAAAATCATGTGATTTAAGTATTGAAATATACTTAATTACAAGTCAGTTACCTAAAGATGAAAAGTTTGGTTTGAGCTCACAAATGCAAAGAGCAGCTATTTCTATCGCTTCTAATATAGCTGAAGGAAGTAAAAGAGGGACAAAAAAAGATTTTTCTCAATTTATAAAGATTGCATTAGGTTCTACGGCAGAATTAGAAACACAAATATATATTCTATCAAGACTTCCTTATTCAAAAGCTATTGATTTAAGGAAGGCTGAATCTTTATTATTTGAGATTTCTAAAATGCTTCACGCCTTATCTAGAAATCTCTCTTCTTCTGGAAACTAAAAACTAGAAACTTATTTCTGTATTTTCTTCCTCTTGAAACTAAAAACTTGAAACTTGAAACTAAGAATTAATTCATGTAACCATGAATAAATTCTGTCCACCCAATTTCATGCTTTCCCTCTGGTATAACTTTCAATATAACATCACTAGCAACCAAGGTTTCATTTCCTTCTAATATTAAATCAACACTAGTTACTTTTATACGTATTTCTTTTTCTTTGTGAGTGATAAAAAAATAAAGTCCTGGCCATGGGGTAAGTGCTCTAAATTTTCTTTGTACTTCATCAGCTCGAGTAGTTAAAGTTATTTCTCCCAAATCTTTTGTTATTTTTTTACATACTGTTGCCTTGGCATGATCTTGTTCTTTTGGAATTAGAGTACCATCTAAATAGTGGGGGAGTACTTGTACTAAAAGTTCACCACCTAATTGCCCACACTCTACTTCTAAGGTTTGAGCAGTTGAAGCAGGATTAATCATAAAAGCATTTTGTGTAAGTATTGGTCCATGATCCATGCCACTATCTAATTTCATAATAGATATACCAGTTGTCATGACACCATCAAGTAATACTGATTCAATAGGGGAAGGTCCGCGGTAGAGAGGTAGAAGAGACGGGTGAACATTTAATACACCATGTCTTGGAATATTTAAAACATTATCTGGAATTATTTTTCCATAAGAAGCAACTATGAATAGTTGGTAGTTACTAGTTACTAGTTGATGGTAAAATTCGGAATCCAATACCTTTGGTTGGAGGACGGGAATATCTTTCATCTCGCACCAAGTTTTTATATGAGGTGCCGTTAATTGCATATGGCGACCTTGCATAGCATCTGGCTTTGTTACAACAAGTGAAGGGGTGTAACCATTCCTAACAAGTGAAGCGAGAACTGATTCAGCTAATGGTCCAGTTCCAAAGAAAACAAAATTAATAGGTTGATTCATATAAAAAGTATAGCAAGGTAGTCGAAAGTTATAAAGTCCGTAAAGCCTACCTCGTCCGGCCGGCGGATTAAAAGATCTAACTTGTCCCGCCAAGGTGTTTATCTTTAATTAACCTAATTTGAATTACAAAGCTCGTGTTTATGTCATTTCAGACAGGCAAAAATACTGTATTTCATTAAAAACTAAAAATTAAGAATTAAAAATTGAAATTTATGTAATCATAAATTTGTATTGATATATAAGTCATTTTAAACTCTTAATAAATCCCGAAAGTTACTATTAGGGTGAAAAAGTACACTTTTCAAGTATCAATTTTCAATTTTCAAAAAATACAAAGGTATTTCATTGATTAGCTGCATCTTGTCTTAAATGTCCCTTGATAATTGGAAATTGATAATTTGATAATTAGTTATATTTAAGCTACCTACTACAACCTACCTCGGCCGGCAGGCGAGTTGGAAATTGATAATTGATAATTAGTCTAGTCCCGTATTCCGCACCCCTTTGATAATTGATA
>CAILKS010000009.1 GCA_903834855.1 uncultured bacterium
ATTATTTAATAAAATTATTTTTTGTTCTCTGTTTTGAATTATCTGTTTTATCTAATACTTTAATCATATTAATCTATAAGGCTTTTATATAAACCATAATACTATACAGAAAGACTAGTAAAAATAAGGCTGACGCATATTATCTTGTATTTTTGAAAATTGGAAATTGAAAATTGAAAATTATTTATATTTTAATGACAAAGCAGTAAAATTGTGTTATCATAAACCCATCGCCCACCGGGGCTTTTAATTTTGATAGTTGGTAGCATTTGATTTGTATTATCTAATGTCTACTGTCTAATGTCTATCCCAATGGCTATAGAAAAACAAATTCCAGTAGGAGGTGAAGCAGTTCTTCGATTCGAGGATGTTAACTTCAATTATAGTGAAAATAAGCCAGTCCTATTTGAGACTAATTTTGTCGTGCGTAAAGGAACCAAGTTAACACTCATGGGGCCAAATGGTGCTGGTAAGTCTACCCTCTTCTCCCTTATCATGGGTGATGTAAAACCAGAAGAAGGTCGCATCATTATAGGTCAGGATTTACGTCTGGCTATTGCCAAGCAATATATACCACATACAAAGTGGGCCATGACTGTACGTGAGTTTTTGGAATCGGCTTTCGATGAGAAAATTTATGATATTGATAAACGAGCTAAAAAAGTTTTTGATACTGTTGCATTAAATGTCTCCCTTGATTCAACTATTAAGGAGCTCTCTGGTGGACAAAAAGGACGACTACTTATCGCTCAAGCTCTCATACAAGAACCAGATATTTTATTACTAGATGAACCAACAAATAATTTAGACAAAGCTGGAATACAACTTCTAACAGACTTCATGAAAGAGTATGAAGGTACTGTTATTGTTATTTCCCATGATGCCCCCTTTCTCAACTCTTTCACTCACGGAGTTATTTATATAAATACACAAACATATCAAGTAGAACAATATGTTGGAAACTATTACAAGGTGGTTGAAGATATTAAACGCCAAGTAGAACGTGCAGAGCGTGCAAACTCTCAACTTGAAAAAGAAATTCAAAACAATAAAGATAAGGTAAACTTCTTCGCATTGAAAGGAGGAAAGATGAGGAAACTCGCAGCTAAATTAAAAGATGAAGTAGAAGAATTAGAAGATAGTAAAATTGAAGTCCGTAAGGAGGATAGAACGATCAGACCTTTTACCATTAACTGCCAAGAAGAAATTGGTAGTGTTATCGTCAAATTTGATTCTGTTGAAGTACTACACAATGGTAAGCCAGTAAGGCGTAAAGTCGATATAGAGCTTCGTAAGGGCGATAAATTGCACATAATAGGCCCAAATGGCATTGGAAAGACTACATTATTGGAGAAAATGGCTAATAGAAAAGAAAAAGGAGTGGTTATTACCGAAGGAATAAATGTTGGATATTACCGTCAGGATTTCTCAACATTGGACTTTGATAAAAGTGCTTATTTTGAACTGGCAAAAGTTTTGAAAAAATTAGACGATCAACTATTACGTAAAACTGCTGCGAGTATGTTGCTTGGTGGTGAGCAATTAGCTGCAAAAATTGGATTACTTTCTGAAGGGCAAAAAGGATTACTAATGTTCGCATATTTAAGATTACAAAATCCTGGATTACTTATTCTAGACGAACCAACGAATCACATAAACTTTCGTCATATCCCTGTTATAGCTGAAGCCTTGAAAAAATATGAAGGGCCGATGATTATAGTCTCTCACGTTCATGAATTCGTAAAAGAAGTTGGGGTGACACAAACGCTAGATTTGGGAAAACTATAGTTACAAATATCTAAGGTCTAATTTCTAAGGTCTAATAAAAATACAGGATTCGTATCTTATTAGGTTAATTAGAAATTAGATCTTAGACCTTGGGTTTAATATTCTATTAGACCTTATACTTATTACCTTCACGAAGGTCTTGCCTTCGTTTTCATAGGTCTGACCTATGTGTAATTAAGTACAAAAAACTAACACCCGCCGAGGCGGGTGTTAATGCATTAAAGCTGGACGATAAGAGGCAAAAAGATCGATAACATAGTGTGCAAGAGCTAAGCCTTCCTTGGTATTCTGTCCAAGAAAAATATCTCCGTTGTTTTCAATTATTTCTACTAAAAAAGCAAGATAGCTAATAGCGTAAATGATAACTTCGGAATGATCTTTAGCGTCAGTTTTTATTTTTATGCTTTCAAGCCAGTCAGCATAATCTTGAGAAATTTCAGTAAAAGGAATTATTTCTAAAGCCTGCTTATGCATCTCCTTTGCCACTTCTTCCATGCTAAAGGTATTTCTTTGCATATTAGAAAAACCTAAAACTACGATATTGCCATTAAGTAAGTCTAGGTAATTTTCAAATAACCTTAATGCATAATTAATGATGACTAAAAGATTATCGTCACCACGGCCAACCGATTCCAAAAAAGCTTTTGAATGAAAAAGATAGTTTTTTGTTTGCTTAGTCAGAGGAACATTTAGTCTGTAAACTGGCATGATATTTCTCCCATGTTTGTTTATGTAACTTTCATTATTAATGCTACCTAAATAAAAGTTATAATGCAACAAGTTAAGTCACTTCAATCGTACAAAACATAACAAGCTTGATAGATATTAGAACCTCTTTATGTCGCCACCTTACTGGTAAGACAAATCGGACTAAAAAAAGGGTTATTTAGCAACCTATTTTAACAGTATTTTACCTATGTACATCTTGTGGTCTATGTGTTATACTATTCAACTAATAGGCAACTCCACGTTTCTACGGTTTACACACTTGTAGGTATGTGAATTAGGGCTTATTGTTAACAATTAGTTTCTAAATAAATGAATTCAAAACTTTACATCGGAGGTATCCCTTACTCATCAACAAATGATGATCTAAAGAATCACTTCAGTGCAGCTGGATCAGTAGTATCAGCTCAAATTATTATCGACAAAATGACTAACCGTTCAAAGGGCTTCGGCTTCGTTGAAATGGCTAGTGATGCAGAAGCTCAAAAGGCTATCGAAATGTTCCACGACCAAGAGTTCCAAGGACGCCGTCTTACAGTTAATGTAGCACGTCCATTAGCTCCTCGTGAGGACCGTCCACGTCGCGCATTCTAATAATTGCACAAATAAAAAACACTTGCTTTCGCAAGTGTTTTTTATTTGTGCAATTATTAGAACATATTTAAAAATTTAAATATTTAAAAAATACGCATTGTATTAACTTTAAATATTTATATATTTAAAGTTTTTAAATATGGTTTGTAAGGAAATATTCCTGATTACCATCTCCCCCTTTTATATGGCACGGATATATCTCTACATTTTTCAAACCTAAATCTTCACTTAAAGTTTTATATTCAGAAAGAACTTTATCTACAAGATTATTATCTTTAACTATACCTTTCTTTGTATTCCCTTTACCAACTTCAAATTGTGGTTTTATAAGTAAAAAATAATATGTATTAATATTTCCAAATTTAATAATATCTTTTAATACAGTATTTAATTTTATAAAAGAAAGATCAGCAACTATAATGTCGTATTTTTTATCACTCTTAAAATTACGAATATCTGTATTTTCAAATAAAGAAACTCTTTTATCTTCTCGTAATTTTTGATGTAATTGATCACTGCCAACATCCACCGCGTCAACATGCGCTATTCCATAAGATAACAAACAGTCAGTGAATCCGCCCGTCGAAGACCCAATGTCTAGCGCACTTTTCCCTTGTACCATATTTCTTATCGCATCTGTATTTCTGTCATCTGTATTTTTTGAAAATTGAAAATTATAAATTGAAAATTGCTTGATACTGGTATTTACAGTATCAAGCATGGCTCCTTCCAATTTTTCTCCACCACGAGAGACAAATTTTCTTCTACTTATTACCTGTATTTCATCTGCATCACTTACTTGCTTTGTTTGTTTTGTTACAACAAAATTATTTACTAAAACATTTCCACTTGAAATGACTTCCTGTGCCTCAGTTCTACTCTCACAAAGTCCCCGCTTCACTATTTCTTGATCTAGGCGCATATTTAAAAATATAAAAGTTTAAAGATTTAAAGTAATAATAAGATTTAAAAGTTTAAAAATATAATATTTAAAATTAATCGCATACGTATTCTTTAAATTTTTAAATATTTAAATCTGTGTCTAATTCCGAAAGGAATTAGACACCGGCCCACCCTTTTCTAGCTAATGCATTTTTAGCAGCATCCGTCTCAGCTTCCTGTTTACTCTTACCATTTCCTTCCGCAATTAAATCTTCACCGAAATAAATACCAACACGAAAACGTTTATCATGATCAGGTCCTTCTTCATCAATTACTCTGTACGCTGGAGTTAAACCATTAATATCTTGGGATTTTTCTTGTACAAAACTTTTGGCATCTTTATAAAGACCTTGGCGTATTATATCTTCTGTTTTTACAAGTAATGTTTTTGAAATAAAATCGCGAACAATATCATATCCCTGATCTAGATATATAGCACCAACCACAGCCTCATAAGCATCGGCTAAAATCGAAGATCTGGCTCGTGATACATCCTTTGCTTCCCCTTTTGAGAGTTTCATTAAGTCATTAAAAGATAGCTCATCAGCAAGCTGTCCTAGTGTAATAGCGTTAACAAGGGCCGAGCGATAAGCAGTTAAATCCCCTTCATTATGATCTTTATATTTAGCATACAAAAATTCTGTAACAACAAGCTCAAGAACTGCATCACCTAAAAATTCTAAACGTTCATTGTGAGCCAAACCACTGCGTGGGTTTTCATTTATAAAACTACGATGAATAAAAGCTTGCTGTAACAAACTTTTATTTTCAAACTTTAAGCCTACTTTATTTTGGAAATCTTCTAATGTCATATATATGGATTAAATTTCTAATTCACCTAATTTCTAAGGTCTAATAGGATGCAAATATCTACAATCTAATTTCTATTTAACTTAAAACAAAGATTAGGCCTTAGACATTTGTAACCTGTACATATTATAGCTTTTCTTTTGATTTTTTAATAATAGTTGTAAAAATCAAATTTAGCTCATTGGCCTCTTTCCATAATTCTCTACCAATTTCTACGTGTTCTTCACACGCACATGACACCATACGGAGGAAATGTTTAGCTTCTTTTGATTCTTTGTTAGCAATAGACATTTTATGAATAAAATCCTTATTACTTTCAGAACAGTCAGCTTCACAATAATTTGCCCCAATACTTGTTGATGAAGCAACTAATTGTGGTATTAAGCGTTTTGTAATATCATTTTTAGGGAGTTTTTTTGCAAAAAAAATAACATTTTCACCAAATTTTGCAGTCCTTTCTTCCAAATCATATTTTTTAACCATTTTTTTATAATTAGGGGTTAATTAGGTTAATTAGAAATTAGGTTAATTAGAAATTAGGTTAATTAGACCTTTGGAAATTTAGTGCTTTTGTAATAAGTGGTTTAATATCATCATACATACGTAAATCTTTTACTTCGTGTTCAGGGAACCATTTTGCATCATCTAGCCCACCTTTTTTTTCTAATACCAATGGTGTATGGGCTGATTCTGCTAAATAATAAGTTACATGTTTAACAACTTTTCCTTCATCTGGTTTATTAGCAATATATTCATTTTCACCAAGAATTGTTGTTAGGGTTACATCAACTCCTATTTCACTTTTTATTTTCTTTATAGCTAAAATGTCTATAGCTTCCTCACCTTCTATTTTTCCTTTTGTAAGAGTCCAATAACCAAAAACATCATGAACAAGACCGATATAACGTTTGCCTTCATGATTACTGATTACAACTGCACCTACTAGTCTCTCATGCTTCATTGAATCCTTTTCCACTTTCTTTGTGATTTGTTCTTTACCGGGTTCACCCATTTCTTTATAAATAGCACCAAGAACACCGTTAATAAATCTACCCGATGTTTCCCCTCCGAAAGTTTTAGCAAGCTCGATAGCTTCGTCTATTGCCACCTTAGGTGGTACTTGAGAACGATCACCAAATAAAAGCTCACATAGTCCTAAACGTAAAATATTTCTATCTACTTCTCCGATTTTATCAAGTGGCCAGTCCGGCGCAGCACGCACAATAATATCATCTAATGTGATACGTCGGCTTAAACATTCCTTTACCAATATTTCAGCAAAAGAAATATCTTTTATATCTTCACCAAATTCTAAACTAATGCGCTTTAAAACTAAAAGAGCCTCAGCCTGAGATATATCAAAAGCACATCTTTGATCTATTTCAAAAAGTGTTTGTAGGACGAGTGATCGTGCTATGTGGCGGGTACTCATAAATTTTAAAGGAGCGTTTGGGTGAGATTTAAATGTTTAAAGATTTAAATATTTAAAGTTGATTAATTTGAAATGCGTAATCATTTTAGTTTTTAAATATTTAGGCTTTTAAATTTGTCTTAGCCTTGATATTAATAACTTTTTTACCACGATACATTCCACAAGCGTCACAAACGCGGTGAGGAACTTTCATAGCTCCACAGCTTTTACAAGCAACAATATTTGATGCTTTTAGAGCGTGGTGTGAGCGACGGTTTGCCGTATGCGCTCGTGTGTGTCTCATTCGTACTACCATAATAGATATATTCTACATTATTTGACCATTTTTTGCAATAGAAAAGTCATAAATGTGAACAAATATCTAATTGACCTAATTTCTAAGGTCTAATATTAATGCGCACAGGTCTTGCCTGTGCTAATTACAAAATTTACGAAGGTCTTGCCTTCGCGAAGGCAAGACCTTCGTAAACTATTAGGTTAATTAGAAATTAGGCCTTAGACCTTGGGTTTAATATTTTATTAGGTGAATTAGGAATTAGACCTTAGACCTTTGTATCCCCTTTTTATTAGACCTTTTAGATGACAGGATCTACTACTGGCGGATCAACAGGAGGAACTACTGGGTCTACAACAGGTGTTATTACTGGATCTGCGGGTGGGGTTATTGGATCAGTAGAAGAAGCTGCTGGATCCACTGTAGGCGTTACCGGATCAGTACTGGTTGCTGGTTGCTGATTACTGTCTGCTACCCCAGAGGTCGAGGTGCCAGCGACGATTGGTTCTGGGGTTGGAGTGATTGCGGGTGAGGTAGTATTTCCAGAATTTGTCTGCTGAAGAATTTTTATAAGTTGTTCTTCAGTAACACAAGTAGTACCTATACAAAGTTTCTGTGTAGTAATTTCTTTAGCCACAATCCTCCCCTCCTCGTCTATTGACCAAGTACCATTAGCACTCGAGATGTATTTAATGTTCTGTAGAGTAGTAGAAGAAGTATTCTGTATG
>CAILKS010000010.1 GCA_903834855.1 uncultured bacterium
ATAATTGGATCAGCATACGAGCTTAAAATAGTTAATCATTGACTACAAAAATTAAAAATTCGAAAAAAACTACGAAACATAATAATCATGTTTCGCTTTAATTATAAATTTTAATATGGAATTTGAAAAATTTGATAAGATCGTAACAGCTTTAAAGAAACATGATGAGAATGTAGATTTAGCTTATAAGATTAAAATAGATCTTATAGATTTCTGCGATTCCCTACAGGTTATAGTAGGTGAACTAATAAAAGAGATCTATGGGGATGAAGGCTAC
Organism: uncultured bacterium; assembly: GCA_903834855.1. Taxonomy (GTDB): domain Bacteria; phylum Patescibacteriota; class Minisyncoccia; order Phycocordibacterales; family UBA5272; genus UBA11704. The sequence goes on from CAILKS010000010.1 coordinate 278, forward strand.
GATTGGTTTTCGTGGTTTTGTTACGAAAACGATTACGGTGAGAAGGATTGGACAAAGGGAGGAAGACCGATACATATTAAAAAAGCTGATGGCACATGGACAACAGAGGAACACAAAGACAGTTACGGAGCACACGACGAAAACGGTGAGCCTATATGCCACACAGTAAAAGCAACTTGGGAATATTTAGAAACTAATCACACTAATAAATAATGGCAAAAAGTAGAATTAAGAAAATTTTGGAAGACATCGATGATGTAGAGAGCTACAATTACTATGACTTGGATCATTTGGATTCTGATGATGAATCTGACGCTAAAAATTATCACCAGTGGACCATAGTAGGTGACGGAAGTTTTATACCGTGTCACGAAACAATCAGAGAATTAAAACCTGGTTTATTCGAGCCAATCTACAATCACAGAAGTGGTGAATGGACAATGATGAAACAGAAAGTAAATACTGATGAACTTTATGAGCTTCCTACTGAAGAGATAGGAATCATACTTAAGGATCTAAAAAGTTTCTGGTCAAAACAATCTTTATATAAACAATATAAGCTGATGCACAAAAGAGGGGTACTTCTTTATGGAGATCCTGGATGTGGTAAGTCAGGTATATTACAGCTTTGTATGAACCACATTATCAATGATCTTTCTGGTATTGTAATAAATATTAAAGATGCTGACGGGCTTAGAGGTTTTATTGAGATAGTAACAAAATTTAGACAAATAGAACCTAATAGACCCTTGGTTGTTATAATAGAGGACATCGATGCAATTGCTGAAGATGGGCAGCATGCAACATCACAGTTACTTAATATGCTGGACGGAGTTAAACAAATAGAAAATGTTGTTTATATTGCAACCACCAATTACCCAGAGAAATTAGCAGAACGTATAACAAATAGACCGTCCCGTTTTGATAGAAGATATTACATCTCGCCACCAAGTCCGGAGGTTAGAATGGCATACTTAAAAAATAAATCAGGAGATGCAGTGGTAATAGACTTTGACGTTTGGGTGAAAGACACGGAAGGAATGTCTATGTCTCACTTGAAAGAATTATTCATTTCTGTATTCTTGCTGGATAAGGAGTATGCTGATGCTATAAAAGATCTTAGAGAACTTAAAAAATTACCAAAAGGTAAGAAAACAAAAGGTGTAGGTTTTAATAATTCGAGCAACGATAATTAATATGGTGAAGGATATTGAAAGTGGGGTTTTAACTAAGCTCAGGAAGCAATATAAAAAAGACGATGCTATAATATGGGGCCTCAATAGAATAAAAGATCTAAGAGTCGAAAGAGGTAAAACAAATGCCTATATAGCTGAACTTGAGGACAAAATTAAAAAGTTAGAAAAAGAACTTACCAAGAAAGAAAAACAGGTTTTATTAACTGAGGATCAGAGAAGGGAATACGATCAGTATATGAGTATGAAATCAGAAATGATTAGCAGAAATAAACTAGAAAAAGAAATAAGTAGACTTAGAAAGGACAAC
>CAILKS010000011.1 GCA_903834855.1 uncultured bacterium
CACTATTACATGTCAATCATCTTGTGAGTGCTTTGCGCAAACAGGTCTTGAAATGGAAGCTCTCTCAGCCGTCAGCATCGCTCTCCTTACCATTTATGACATGGTGAAAGCAGTAGATCGTACGATGGTGATCTCAAATATCCACTTAGTGGAAAAGTCTGGAGGACGCTCTGGACTTTATAAGCGAGAGATTGCCGTCAAAAAGAAATCAGTTAGAAAAATCAAGTAAAAACGAGTTTGTCAATTTCCTGTCAATCAGGGGATTGAAATGGCGTTTTTTAGGTTACGGAAAAGTAAGTGGCAGGCAATCGTATCAAGGAAGGGATATAAAACCTTCTCCAAAACATTCATCTCAAAGAGTGATGCTGAAAAATGGGCAAGAAGTATTGAGATAGATTTAGACCGAGGAACATACTCCGACCAATCTAACTCTCAAAATTATCTCTTTTCTGACTTAATCACTATCTATCTTGAAAAAGTGACTCCAACAATGCGAGGTTGCATGGAGGACACATATAGACTTAAAAAACTACTTCGACACCCTATCGCAAAAACTAATCTCTCAAAATTGACTTCTATAGTTGTTGCAAATTACAGAGATGAAAGATTAAAAGAAGTGACAGGATCAACAGTCAAAAGAGAACTGTGTTATTTCTCAAGTATTATTAATTACGCAAGACGAGAACTTGATATTCATATCACTAATCCAGTGACTCTTATTAGAAAACCTCAAGACTCAATTGGAAGAGATAGAGTTTTAAACGAAATTGAAATTGAAAAACTATTGTATGAATCAGACGAAACAAACAACTGGATGAAGTCATTAATTGAATTTGCATTAGAAACTGCAATGCGAAGAGGTGAAATACTAGAACTATTATGGGCAAATATAGACTTTGATAAACGCATTGCATATCTTCCTCTCACAAAGAATGGCACATCAAGAAAAATACCCTTATCTTTAAAGGCAATCGAAGTTCTTAAAAGTCTTAATACAAATATGACTGAAAAAGCATTCCCCCTAAAACGCAATACTGTTTCAATGATGTTTTTAAGAGTAACAAGAAGGGCAGGTTTAATCGATGTGCATTTTCACGATTTAAGACATACCGCAATCACAAGACTTGCAAAGAAATTCAATATATTAGAACTTGCAACAATAAGTGGTCATAAATCACTTAAGATGCTTCAAAGATATACTCATATTAAGGCAGAGGATTTAGTGGGCAAAATAGACTAACCCTTGCCTTTCCCTCCAGTTTTGATACCTTCCAACCTCCTAAAATCCCCCACTAGAGGTGTTCACACTATGAACAAACGAGTCGCCATTTACGCAAGAGTATCTACTGATAAACAGACCTGCGAGAATCAACTAAAAGAGTTAAGAAGCATCGCAGAACGCATGCAATACATCGTTGTGGACGAGTTTATTGATGAAGGTATATCAGGATCAACATCAAGTCGTCCCTCATTAGACGCATTAATGAAGTCTGCAACACAAAGACGATTTGATATGGTCATGTGTTGGTCAATAGATAGGTTAGGTCGTTCTCTTCAAAACTTAATAGAAATACTCAATGAACTGCAATCACTCAAAGTTGACTTGTTCTTTATGCAACAAGGCATGGATACATCAACAAGTGCAGGAAGAATGATGTTCAGTATCTTCGGTGCATTGGCAGAGTTTGAAAGAAATCTTATAAGAGAAAGAGTGATTGCAGGTCAGCAAAGGGCGATTTCTCAAGGGGTGAAAATGGGAAGACCCTCAAAAATGAATGATGGAATGAAGAATGCAATTAAGTTACTTAGGGAACGGGGTATAGGTATTAAACAAATTGCAAGAGAATTAAAGATAGGAATTGGTACGGTTTACTCTGTAATTTAGATTAAAAAATAGGATAATTAGATAATGAAAAAAAAATATGCCGACTGGACCAACAATCAACTAATTCAGGAATTAGAAAAATTCTCTAAGAAGAAAAAGTATGGTTTGGTTTGGGAAGATAAATTGGAAGATGTTGTAGAGCAATGCAACAAAGAATTTCCAGTTCTTGAAGAGGTTTTAGAAAAAGAAATAAAAGATCCAAGTAAAAGTGTGACAAACCTCCTAATAGAAGGGGATAACTATCATGCTTTATCAGTTTTAAACTACACCCACAGACACAAAATAGATTTTATCTATATTGATCCACCATATAACACTGGTTCAAAAGACTGGACATATAACAATGATTATGTAGACAAAGAAGATCCATATAGACATTCAAAATGGTTATCTTTTTTAAGTCACCGTCTTTTACTAGCAAAAAACTTACTAAAAAAAGATGGAATCATATGTGTAACAATTGATGACTATGAAATGCCACGACTATGGTTACTATTAGAAGAAATTTTTAAAGAAGCAAATAATCTAGGCGTTGTTGCAATAAGAAATAACCCAAAAGGAAGAAAAACTGAAAGAAAAGTATCCTTAGTTCATGAATATGCAATTTTCTTTGGTAGAACAAATGAGTCAAAAATAAACAAACTTGAAGTTGAAATGGAAGATAAGACTCACAACTACAAGCAAGATGATGACGGTGAGTGGTATTTGCCAACTAATTTAAGAAAACCTGGTGCAGATAGTTTGGCACTAAAAAAGAATGGAAAAATATCTGACAGATATTATCCAATATATGTTAATTCTAAAACAGGTGAAATTTCTGTTAGCAAAAAATTAGATATTGAAATATATCCAATAGATGCTGAAAAAGAAAAAAGAATTTGGAGAAGAGGAAAAGAAGTTATTGAGCAAATGTATAAAGATGGTGATTTATGGTATCAGAAAATTAGGGGTACCCATCAAATACAGTTTAAGTTTAGAGGGGGTACAGATGGTGAACCGCCTCAAAGTATGTGGGTAGATTCTAAGTTTTCAGCAAGTGAACATGGCACTAAAATCTTAGACAAAATACTTGGGGCAAGGGAAAGATTTAATTATCCAAAATCACCTCATGCAGTTGAAGAATGCATTCGCATTGCTTGTAACAATAAAAATGCAATTGTATTAGATTTCTTTGGAGGTTCTGGAACAACTGGTCATGCAATTCTAGAAATGAATAAGAAAGATAATGGTAATAGACAATTTATTATATGCACAAATAATG
>CAILKS010000012.1 GCA_903834855.1 uncultured bacterium
ATGCGACATCTGAAACAACAGATTATATGCCAAAGGAATATGATTTGGCTCGTATGGTTTGTCAGAAAATTTATGAGGTCTATCCATATGATGGAAAGACCCAAGTTACAATTGATGGAGATAGAGTAACTACTGTTGTTGCTAGTTTTCAAAATACAAAAAATGATGAATTACTCGCGCTTGTTAAAAGTGTAATTACTGCTGATGAATATTTAATGAATCAAGCAGGGGAATGGACCTCCGGCGGGTTTGATGCTGATACTGGATTATCAGGAAGAAAATTAATTGTGGATAATTATGGACCAGAGATAACAATTGGTGGTGGATCATTTTCTGGAAAAGATTACACAAAAGTAGACCGCTCTGGAGCATATATGGCACGTCGTGTAGCAGTTGATCTTTTACGTTCACGTAATGCAAAGGAAGTATTTACAAAACTTGCATATGCAATCGGTAAAGCAGAACCAGTTATGGCTGTTGCTGTTGTAGATGGAGTAGAAGAAATTATTTCTGGATATGATTTAACTCCAGCAGGAATTCGTAAGGCACTGGATTTGGATAATGTTAAATATACAGAGACTTGTACATGGGGACATTTCGGAAGAAATTTCCCATGGGACAAATAGATAGGTTGTAGGTGTTAGGTTGTAGGTTTTAGTGAATTCAAAAAGAGCGACGCCTACGGCGTCGCTCTTTTTGAATTTTGCTACAGACTACAAGCTAAAGGCTACATGCCGTTCAAAGCTGTTCTTCGCTAAATTACAATAAATATGCTATAATGTCTAGTATATGACAGAAAAGACCTATTTATATGGTAAAAATCCCTTAAAAGAAGCCATTTTAGCTCACAAACGTGGTGCTACTTTTGCAATTGAAAAATTATTTTTAACAAAACAATCTGAAAATGATGCTGAAATATCAAGTTTAATCCAATCAAATAAACTTGATTATACTGTAGTTACAAGAGATGAAATCGAAAGTTTTGTTGGCCGAGATACTGTTCACCAAGGAGTTTGTGCATTATTAAATGAAAAAGTTTTGTATACAACATTAGATGAAGTTCTTACGAAAGCAAAAAGTAAAAGTACAAATTCTCTTTTTGTTTTACTTGATGAATTAAAAGATCCACATAATGTTGGAGCTATAATCCGCTCAGCTGTTGCTTTTGGAGCTGATGCAATTCTTATACCAGAGCATAATCAAACACAGATTACCGGAACAGTTATAAAAACTTCCGCAGGAATGAATTTTTCAATACCAATTGCAAGAATTGGAAATATAAATACAGTTTTGGAAAAATTGAAACAAAACACTTTCTGGACTTATGGTTTAACTGGTGATGGTGACACTACTTTAACTGATGTAAAATTTGATACCAATACTGTAATTGTTATTGGAAGTGAGAGCGATGGAATACGTACAAAAACTTTAGAGCTTTGCGATTTTAAACTTTCTATAAAAATAGATAATAAATGTGAATCATTGAATGCATCAAATGCTACAGCTGTGACACTATATGAATGGCAAAGACAGCAGGGGTAGTTTCTAGGTGTTAGGTTGTAGGTTGTAGCAAATACAAAATACGAACATACACAAAAATAAAAAAGTAATTTAACTACCAACTAGTAACTATCAACTAATAACTATCCACTATGCCACACACAAAAACAGAAAATAAAATATGGGATGTTGTTGTTATTGGTGGTGGACCAGCAGGTATGATGGCAGCCGGACGAGCCGGAGAACGTGGAAAGAAAGTATTATTACTTGAAAAGAATACAAATCTCGGTAAGAAATTACTTATAACTGGTGGTGGGAGATGTAATTTAACAAATAATAAACCAGATAATAGAACTTTACTTGCCAAGTATAAAGGAAATGACCAATTTCTTTTTTCGACTTTTTCACAATTTGATGTAACAAAAACCCTTTCATTTTTTAATGATAAAGGTATGGCTACAAAAGAAGAGAATGAAGGAAGAATTTTTCCAGTATCAGATTCTTCACAATCAGTACTTGATGTGCTTTATAATTACATGCAAAAAAATAATGTTGTAATACATAAGAGTACAAATGTTCGTGGTATTGAAGTTGATAAAAAAACAGGAGATATTATTATCTCAACAGCAAGTGGCAATACTATTCATACAAAAACTTGTGTCTTGGCAACTGGTGGGACTTCCCGTCCTGAGACTGGTTCAACAGGTGAGGGTTTCCAATGGCTCAAAAAATTAAATCATACTATTATTGATAATAAATTTGCTCTTGTTCCTGTAGCATTAAATGATAATTGGATAAAAGATGTAGCTGGTGTAAAAATCGCTGAGGTTAAGCTTACGACTTTTCAGAATCATGAAGGGAAAATTGCAAAACAGGAAGCATATAAAGGAAAGCTTTTGTTCACTCATGTGGGTATAAGTGGTCCAACTGTTTTAAATATGAGTAAAGATATTGGTGAACTTTTGAAATATGGTGAAGTGAGTATAATGATTGACCTCTTTCCAGCACGAGATAATCGTGGACTAAAACAAGATTTACAAAATATATTAGTTGCGGAAAGTAATAAGAAATTAAAAAATGTTCTCAATCCTTTAATACCTGCTTCGCTGCAAGCGCCACTTCTTTCCATGGGAAATATTGATGGTGAAACTTATTGTCACAGTGTTAGTAGTGAAGATCGTGTGAAGCTTGTAGAAATTATGAAAGCAATACCACTACACGTAAAAGGTTTACTCGGAAAAGAAAAAGCAATTGTTTCATCCGGTGGAGTAGCTCTTCCTGAAGTAGATTTTAAGACAATGCAATCACGTTTAATTCCAAATTTGTATTTGGTGGGTGACGTTTTAAATATAGACAGACCATCCGGTGGTTATAGTCTTCAACTTTGTTGGACTACGGGATACGTAGCAGGAGACAGCGTGTAGTTTCAAGTTTCAAGTTTTTAGTTTCCAGTAAATGCATAATGGGTGACCACTTCGTGGTCACCCATTATGCATTTGTATTCTCTTGAAACTTGAAACTAAAAACTGGAAACTATTTGAACTCTCTATACTTTTTTCCTGGGTATCTATAAAAGAATACTGGTATAAGAATAAGAGTAAGTATCATAGCAAAAGATAATCCAAACATAATAGCAAATGCTAATGGTCCCCAGAGGGCAGAAACTCCAGCAAGGGGTATCATTCCAACTACTGTGGTAATAGTTGTTAAGAATATAGGTCGCAAACGCACAGCAGAAGCTTCAACAATCACATCACGAAGATTACTGTGTTCTTGATTAGTTTCTCGCAATTTTCTTTCATTTTCCAGTTTTCTTAAAATAGAATCAAGTAAAATAATGGCGTGGTTTATAATAACTCCAGCTAAAGCAATTAGTCCTAGCATTGATGAAAAAGACAGAGCTTGGCCAGTTATTGTAAGGCCACCAAGTACTCCAATTAAAGATAGTGGAATAGTAAATAATAAATAGAATGAATATCTAAATGAATTAAATTCAAGCACAAGAATAGCAAGCATTCCAGCCATACCAGCAAGCAAAGCTAAAGCCATTTCTTTGAATGTTTTATTTATTTCTTCATTATCTCCACCATATTTTATAGTGACAGTACTTGGTAGATTTAATTCTTTTTCATGTTTTTTAAATTCATTAGTTATAACAATAGCGTTACCCGTTTTTGTTAACTTACTAGTAACAGTAGTTATACGTTTTTGGTCTTCATGATTTATTGTTGCCCGTGATTCAGAAATTTTTGTATTAAGAATGGAGCCTAAAATAATGGTACCAGTTGGTGTCACAACAGGAATATTTTTTATACTATCAAGATTTGTTTTTATTGTATCTTCTGGGTTGATAAATAGAGGATTAAGATCAGTCTTAACAACGACATTAATATCTGTTCCACTCTTTTTTATTGTCGTTGCTGTTACACCAGAAATAGAAGTACGTAATAATTGAGCAACAGATGCTGCAGATAAACCAACCTGAGTAGCTTTTATTTTATCTATACTTATTTCAAATTGTGTTCCGTCATCTTTTAAAGAAGTAGTAACATCCTGTGTGCCGTTTATACTATTTAAAATAGTTTCTGCTTTAGATGTAGCTTCACTTATTTCTTCCAAGCTATCACCAGTAAATTTAATTACAACGGGGTCACCACCCGGTGGTCCATTATTTCGCTGAGAAACTTTTACATCAGCTGAATTAATTGAAGATAAATCTTTACGTAGTTTTTCTACAATTTCAGTTGAAGAAAGTTTATGGCCCTTAGGAAGTATGACAGTAATATTTGCTAATTTACCACCGGAGGTACCACCTGATGAAGACAAAGCAGAACTTCCACCAACAGTTGTTACAAAAGATTCTATATAAGGACTACTATATAAAATTTCTTCAACTTCTCGAACAGATATATCTGTTTTTACAAGTGGTGTTCCTTGGGGTTTTTCTATTGAAACTAATACAAAGTCTTGATCGCCTTGTGGAAAAAATGAAACTTTAAGTAGGCCAGTAATAGGCATAGCAACAGCAATAATAAAACCCAAGCCAAGAGCTAAGAAGAATTTATTTTGAGTTTTTCTATTATCTAATATTTTCCCAAGAAAATTTTTATACCAATCTTGTATTTTAATTGACCAAATTTCTTGAGCTTCCTCAAACTTATTTTTATGTTCTTTGGTTAAAAGAACTGCAAGAAGTGGGACAAATCCTAAAGCTACTACAATAGAAGCAATTAAAACGAAAATAAGTGTAAATGGAATAGATGAAATAAATTTACCAACTATTCCAGATAAGAAAAACAGTGGTGCAAATACTGCAACCGTTGTCATGGTTCCTGCAATTAATGGCCAGGCATATTCTTTTATGGAAGCAATTGCGGCACCATCTGCTCCACCATATTTTTTAATACGTGTATGTATGGCTTCAGCCATAACAATACCGGAGTCGACCAAAATACCAATTGCTAAAATAAGTGAAAACAAAGACATGAAGTTAATTGTATTTCCAGAAAGATAAAGTCCTGTAAAAGCAATTACAAATGAAAGGGGAATAGATAATCCAGCCACGAGTGACTCTCTCCAGCCTATTGTTAAGAAAAGCATTAGCATAACAAGAGCCACAGTTTCAAGTCCTGTTTTTGTAAGTTCTGTTAAATCTTTTTTAACAAGATCTCCGGTATTTAAAGAAGTTACAACTTTAGCACCAGAAAGTTTTGTAGATTTTAATTCTTCTATTTTATCTAGTACTGCTTTAGAAATCTTGGTAACATCACCACCTGATTTTTTGTATATATTAAGAGTAAGAGCATTCTCAGATGGTGCCCCCGCTACTGAAATTCTTGAAAACGTTGTAGGTGGAGCAAGTCCGTCTGCGATGAAAGCTATATCACGTAAATATACAGGTACACCACTTGCTGATTGTATCGTTATATCAGGAATTTCAATTGCATTTTCTATTGAACCAGCAAATTTAATCGGGTAATCAATGTCAGCAACCGTAATACTTCCAATTGGGAAAGACGCATTAGCTCCTTGTATGGCTCCTATAATTTGATTAAGACTTAAACCATAATTTGCGAGTTCTGCTTTTCTAACAACAACTTGTATTTCTCTTTTACGGACTCCAGAAATTTCAACTTTAGATACACCATCAACTTTTTTTAATTCCGTTTTTAATTCATCTCCCAAAGCGGTTAATCCGGCAGGGGATAAATCTTCCGAAATAGACATTATAACCATCGGTTGGTCCGCGAGATTTATTTTCATCACCATCGGTTCAGTTGCGTCTGCTGGAAGTTCACCCTTAACACGGTCCACTGCATCTTTTAAATCTTGAATAGATTTATCGATATTAGCACTTGCATTAAACTGTGCAGTGATTACAGAGATACCTTCACGTGAAGAAGAAGTTACTTTATCAATATTTTCAACATTACTAATTTCACTTTCTAATTTATTTGTGATAAGTTTTTCAGTATCCTCCGCTCCAGCTCCACGTAATACAGTGGAGACAACTCCAATAGGTATAACAACTTCAGGAGAAGATTCTTTAGGAATAGAAATAAGAGAAAAAAGCCCGGTCATTATAAGTACTATCATTAGCAGATAGGTGAAGGCTCGTTTCTTTAAGAAAAATATCCAGAGATTATGCATAGGGGTAGGTTATAGGTTACAGGTTTTAGGTTGCAGAGAATACAGATACATAATTTAAATTACGGAGTGATAGATACTATTGCGCCTTCTTTTAGGCCGCGAGCATCTATTACAATAGACTCGTTTCCTGTTAATCCAGAAATAATTTGTATCTCTTCACCCATAATGGCACCTTCTTTAACTGGCACAGCAATCAAAGAGCTCGTAGAGCTCAAAGTGAAGACAAAAGTACCAGTAGGTGTCAATTTTAAGGCTGATAATGGGATTTTAATTGGGCCAGATGCCATTTTAGCTACTTGTTTTGCCTTTGTTATATTCAAACGAACAGATTGGCCATTTACTAAAGATAAGTTTTTGTCTACTATTCCTATTCGAACCTCAATCTTTTTTGTGCGAGGGTCAATAGCACTTGCTATACGAGTAACTATACCTTTTATGGAATCATTTATTATTACTTCGTTTCCAGTCTGTATTCTTTTTGCATCTTCATCTGTTACATAAGCTAAAACTTCAAGTGCTCCATTATTTGAGACTACAGCAATCTCAGTAAAAGCTGAGACAAAATCACCAGTTTCTATTGATAGGGAATTAAGTGTTCCATTTATAGGACTTCTTATAACTGTTTTTTCAAGACGAGAAAGTGCTGCATTATAAGCTCCTTCAGCACTCTTAACTTGTGCGTCAGAGGATGTCACATTTACATGTGTACTACCGGAAGTTTTATTTGCAATATCCTGTGCTGCTAAACTATTATTAAGTGAAGTACGGGCGCTTACAATTGATGAAATTGTTCCTGCTATTGTTAGGCGAGTTGTCCCAATAATTGTTTTTCCAGAATCAATAGTCGTTTGAGAAAAATTATTATCTGCAAGTGCCTTTGAATAAGCTGTAGCTAGATCATCTAAATAAGATTTTATTGTTTCAGCTTCTGTTTGTACAATATTTAATTCTGAAATCAAATCACTAAATTGTGTAAGCGTACGGTTTTTTGCCTCACGTGCAATTAGTAGACTCTCTATTTTTTTACGGTGAGACTCTAGAGATAAAGTTAAACTCATATCTGGAACAGATACAGCAAACCTTGCTTCTTGATTGCGGGGATTAACAAAAGCAGGATCAGTTTTGACATGAATAATATCATCCATATTTATATAAGCACTCGATATTGCATTTATAGCACTTGTTTTAACATCAGAAAGAGAAGAATTAGTGGTGGTATTATTTACACGAGAAATATCACGAGCAGCTTTTGCAGCATCATAAGCACCCTCGGCTTGCATCACAGAGGCTCTCTCTCCAGAGTTTTCAAATTCTGCAATAATTTGTCCTGCAGAAACGTAATCTCCCAATTTTCTGTAAACATGATTTAATTTACCAGAACTTTCAGCGCGAATAGTTGCTTCACTGGTTGAAGTGATGGTTCCCAATAAAGGTAGAGATGATCCATTATTGGCTAAATCATTAACTAAAGCTAGTTTTACAGTACGAGGGGAATTGGCAACCTCTAATACTTCGACTCCATGACTAAATGATCTAATAAGAATAATTAACACTAATATAAATATAATAGCTATACTAATTTGCTTTGCCCTAGTTAATTCCTTATACCAGGTCCATAATTGATTTTTAATATCCTTACTATCGTTTATTATTTTTTCTAGATGTCTATTCATAAAATTAAAATTATTCCTACTTCTTTATTAGAAGAGCTGATAAAACCCCATTAAAATTTTTAATAATATTTTTACGGTCACTCTCTTTAATAACCGAGAAAATATAATTCAGTTCTTTGTCTATTATTTTTTGTGCAGATTCAAAAACCTTTTTTCCTTTTGTTGTTATATTTATAATATGTTTACGACGATTTTCTTTATCGTTTGTACGAGAAAGAAGGCCGAGGGAGACTAGAGTAGAAACATGTCTACTTACAGTTGCTTCAGTCAAATAAAGACGCTCTGCAATTAAAGATTGAGACACGGGGAGTTCAAGTGAGCAGTGAAAGCCAACTAAAATCATAAATTGAGAAAAAGAAATCGATTTTGATTTAAGTAGAGAATGTTCTAGGTGTTTTTGTACCAAAAAATACATTTGATGTATTGAGTACATAAAACTTTTAGAGAAATCATGCTGGTGGGCTAAGGTGACTGGGTCTATGCAAACAGGCTTCATATTTAGATATTATAGCATTCATAGGTAACAGTTAGCAAGCTAAGTATTAAAGGTAAAAAGGTACCCAGCTCTTTAGGCTGGGTATGGTGGCTCGATGGATATAACTTCGTCTTTATTTGGATTTGGTTTGCTGTTTAACCAACCACATGACAAGAGTCAGCATAACTCTTTCCATTTTAAGTCTATCCACTTCTAGTAGCAGGCTTTCAAGCTCATCCCAAAATGGGCTTAATTTAAAACCATCTCCCAGAGAGGATATTACATAAAAGGTATATCCTTTTTCTATGCCCTCAAACACATCCGGCAAAGATTGTGATAATTTCGTTTTGTCAGTCAAACACAAAGTGATTCGTGTTTTACGTACACAAAAAGTTTCTTCACGTCCGTAGACGCGTGCTACATAGCACGTCCTATCAGATAGTCTATCTAGGTTTTGTAATTTTAAGTAGGCAAGGAAGTCGTTTCTGGACGACAAATTTTCTTCCGGGGTCAATATGACGTCGGTCATGGTTATCACTCCAAAAAATTCAAGATGTTAATGAGGTATAGGCCAAATTTTTTAAAGGGCTTACAAGGAGCAATACTACTTAACCAAAATAGTAAAGTCAACTGAGTTAGATTTAAATATTTAAAAGTTTAAAAATAAAAGGGTGGGGAGATTTTAAAAATTAAAAATATTTTTGTAAATTAATTTTAATTATGAATTAGCGTCAGGGTATTCCTTTCTATATTTAAATATTGAAGTCTTTAAATATGTTTATAGAAGGGGCTTTTATTGTAGGTCTAATGTCGCACAATATATCTTTTACGACGTACTGTGGCTAAGAATGGCTTGTAGCTATAGTATGCCGTAAAAGATCGTAGCTAATGTGAGACATTTAAAAATAGACACCCTAAAATATTTTTAATGTCTTACATTAGTTCTTTACGACGTACTCATACACCTTCTTTATTAATTAATATAAAAATAATTAAGCACATTTAAATTACACAAAAAACGGGGGACAAAATTTAGCCAGGGACGTATTAACTCTTTTATTACCTCTTTACCTCCTTCCCCTTCTCCCCTATTAAATTAGGCAGAAAGTTTAAACATCAAAACCCAAGAAGCAAGAACTACTCCAATTAAAAAACTTGTAAACATAAGAAGCACAAACGCTGGTATTGTAAATGTGATCATATGTAAATAGTATACCAAGGATAGTTTTTAGGTGCTAGGTTTTAGGTTGTAGTTAAATTATATTTGTATTTTCTTAAAACTAGAAACTAAAAACTGGAAACTTGAAACTCTCTAAAGATACGGAAGCGGGTTAAGGTAGCCATCTTTTGGGGAAATTGGCATAATTAAATATGTGCCACAAACCTTACTTTTATATTCAGTAGGACTAGTAACGTGAACAGCGTCTGATGCGTAAACGGTAAAATGAAGATGTGGGCCAGTACTATATCCAGTATTACCAGACAAGGCAATTTTTTGTCCAGAAGTTACAGTTTGTCCTGACACAACTTGTATAACAGATAAGTGACCATATAGAGTTGTAAGGCCATTCGTGTGGCGTATCAGAACCCATTTACCATAAGATACTCCAACACAAGCAGCGTCGGTATTACCAGTACCAATTACAAGGCCGGAGCCTGCTGATAAAACAGGAGTTCCAGTTCTGGCACCAAAATCCATTCCATTATGACCAGATCCATTATATTTACCATTAGAGAAAGCTGTGTTACCAAAATATTGAGTAACGATTGGATTTAATACTGGGTATTTTAAAACTCCCTTTCCATATTTTGGTAATTTAGTAATATCAATTATAACTCTAAGTCTAGATTCAACGTCTGACATTTCTGACTCGAGACTTTCTTTTTTAGTTTTTTTATCAGATAATAGTTTTTGATATTCAGTTTCTTTATTCTTTGTTTGAACTAATAAATTATTTTTATCTTTAGCCGTTTCTTCTACTAATTGTTTCTGGTCGTTTAAAGTATTATTAAGATTAACTAGTTTTTCTTTACTTGATTCATATACTGCTTTCTGTGACGCGAGAGTGTTTTTAGTTTCATCTAAAGTCAATACTTTTTCTTTAATGGCGTTTGATATATCTATGCTACGTTTTGCAGCATCTAATGTATCAGATAAATGAGAACCGTAAGATAAAGCGCTAATAAATGGTGGTAGAGATTGTTCTTCAGTAGCTAAAGCATTTATTGCTTCAGATAAAGCTCTTTTATTTTTTTGAAGTATAGTTTCTGTTACAGATATTTTGCCCTGAGTTACTGTTATCCTTCCTTCAGTCTCTGTTATTTTAAGTCTAGATAAATCTATTTCTTTAGTTAAAGTTGCACGTCTTAATTCTAGAGAAGCAAGTGCTTGCTTTAAAGTTTTAGCTTCCCCTTGAGTTTGACTAATCTTTTTATTGAAGGCAGCTATCTCTTTGTCTAAAGCTTGTATTTTAGAAGATAGCGAATTTATATTTGCCTGTAATTCATCTGCTGTTTCCGCATGAATAAAAAGCGGTATTATGAGTAGTATGGTTATTATTGATAATGAAAAAGATCTGAATCGCATGAACTATTAAAAATAATTATGAATCTAACTTATTACATATTTCATTAATACGAGCTACAGACTCCTCTTTTCCAAGAACAAAACAAATAGTAAAAGGATCCACTGATTTTTCTTGACCAGATAAAGTCATACGTAAAGGCCACAAGACGTTACCTTTACCTTCTTTTTCCGCATAAGGCATAATAGCTTGCTTGATAGAATCTGGAGATGTGAAGTCTGTATCATTTAAAATATTTTTTAAATTTTCTAAATGGTTAGCTGCAACATTAGCCCCATCATCTTTGAATAAGACTTTTTCTTTTTCAAGATTAGGACGATTTATAAAAAATCCAAACTCACTATTTTTTAGAGAATCAATTTCCCCGTAAGTATTTATCCTATCTACTATGGTTGGTAATAATCTTTCTAAAATTTCATCAGAATATTCTTCCATATGAGGTTTAATGGCAGACATTTGATCTTCTTTAGTTTTTCTTTTTATATGCTCCTTATTCATCCAAAGTAATTTTTCTTCGTTAAACATGGCTCCATTTTTATGAATACGGTCTAAAGAAAAATGCTCACATATTTCATCTTGTGTCATTATTTCTTGTTCACCACCTGGATTCCATCCTAAAAATGCTAAGAAATTAAACATAGCCTCAGGTAAATATCCTTCATTTCTGTATTCTAAAATATCTTTAGCACCATCACGTTTACCAAGTTTTTTGTTTCCTTCTGGAGATAAAATTGGTGGCAAGGTAACAAGTATCGGAGGTGTTATATCTAGGGCTTCATACAATGATAAGAATTTTGGAGTAGAGGCAATGAATTCATCGGCCCTCATTACATGCGTTACTTCCATTTCTAAATCATCAATAA
>CAILKS010000013.1 GCA_903834855.1 uncultured bacterium
AATAACGGCTTAGAAGTCCGCAGTTATATCCATTTAACTACAGGGGCGTGAACTATATACTAGCAGAAATTTTTGAAATGGGCGACTTGTTAGAGGGGTCGGCTACAAATAAATTTTTGTAGAGAGGGGGTGGTTACCGCTCTGGTATTCTCTTTCATAGAGGAGGGGTCGGTCACAAAACTACCTCGCTTCGCTCGAAGTAGTTTCGCGACCCCGTATTCGACCCCCCACGAAAATGAAGCAGTTCATTTTCTTATTGCCCACAAATATTAAAAATCACTATCGCATGATAGTGATTTTTAATATTTGTGGGCAATAGAGGGGTCGAACCTCTGACCTTCGCAGTGTAAATGCGCTGCTCTACCAACTGAGCTAATCGCCCTAATATGTGCTATAGTAACCCATATTATGGATTTCCGCAAGATATACGAAGACAATCACACTTTAGTCATAGATAAGACTATTGGCATAATGGTACACCCAGACGAGAGACAGGATGAAAAGACTATCTCTGACTGGTTTAAAGAAAACTACAATGTTTTAGGTGTAGGTGAACTTTCTCGTGAAGGAATAGTTCACAGGCTTGATCGCAACACTACAGGGGGTATTAATTCTTGCTAAAGATAAAATCGCTTACACGTCTTATAAGAAACAATTTAAAGATCATACAGCCAGAAAAGTTTATAGAGCTATAGTTGAAGGTAATTTAAAAAATGATACAGGAATGATATCTGCCCCGCTTGCTCGTGCTAAAAGTGATTTTCGTAGACGCACAGTTGTGGATATGTTTTCTGGTGATCAAAGAGGGGAAGAAAGAGAAGCTATTACTCGTTATAAAGTTTTATCTCGTTCAAAAACAGAAGATGGGAGATCTTTTACTTATGTGGAATGTTACCCATTAACTGGACGTACTCATCAGATTCGTGCACATTTTAGAGGTATTCGTCATCCAATTATTGGAGATGATTTATATGGTTCTGTAATTGGGAAAGAGTTAGCACCTCGTTCTATGTTGCACGCTTACTCGTTAACGCTGGATATTCCAGGGGAAACAGAGGGTAAAGTAACAAAAACCTTTATTGCTGAGATTCCAGAGGATATGAGTAAAGTTTTGAAGAGTCTTGGGTTAGATGGGGAATAAGAATGAATTAACACTTAGTTTTTCTATTTATCTAATGTCTAAAATCTAATGTCTAATGTCTGTCCAAAAGCTGTTGCTTATATAGATTTTTTGTGTTAAAATACCCCCACTTAGATTACTACATAGAATCTTGTAAGAAATTATGAAAACAACTATTAAGTTAACACCTGTTGATATTGAAAGCCGTAAAGGACTTGATTTCGCGTCTGGAGACGTTGTTCGTGTATGGAATAAAATCAAGGAAGCTGACGGAAAGACAAGACTTCAAGCCTTTGAGGGTATGGTTCTTGCTCGTAAGCATGGTACTGAAATTGGTGCAACTTTTACAATCCGTAAAGTTGCCTCAGGTGTCGGAGTTGAGCGTGTATTTCCACTTTACTCAGTTATGATTGATAAGATTGAACTCGTTCGTCATGCTAAAACTCGTAGAAGTAAACTTTACTATGTTCGTGATAAGGCGTTACGTGACGTTCGTAGAAAGTTAAAGAAAGATGTTAAAGTTGTGAAGAAAGGAAGTACAACTACAACAGAAGCAGTAGTAGAAGAAACCGTAGAAGAGGGAACAATTTAGAAAAAAAGAGCGATGCGAAAGCATCGCTCTTTAGTTTTTAGTTTTTCCGTGTTAGTATTTCAATACCTCAAAGGAGATATTAAATATGCCCGGGTGGCGAAACTGGTAGACGCACTACCTTGAGGTGGTAGCGCTGGCAACGGCATGGAGGTTCAAGTCCTCTCTCGGGCACAAAAAATAATGAGACCAAAGCGAAAGCTTTGGTCGATTTATTTTTGCCCAGGATAGGACTTGAACTGAGTCCGATGCGAAGCCAATTTTGTAATCAAAATTGTGAGGACGAAGCCGGGGTCGCGAAACAATATTTTTATGAATGTAATCATGAAATAAAAATATATGTTTGGTGACCAAGTCCTCTCCTTCTTTTTATTAAAAATAGACTTTGTGACCAAGTCCTCTTTTTTAATAAAGGCTAACAAACCTTTGTCGGAAAGTCCTCTCATTTTTTTAAAATATATAAATAAAAAAACACGCGGCAGTAAACTGCCGCGGTTTCATGAAGTCATACTCTCACTAAAAGAGCGAATGCATGAGTTAGAACCTGTAACGAAAGAGCATTTCAGTTTTTGCCCCCGTCGTGAATCCAAGAAACTGGGACCTTTTGTCATTTGATTGACGGCAGATACCTGGCACTGGATACATTCCAACATGGAATTTACCAGAACATTTAGATGTTTCGTCCTCAAAGAAATTTTTAACATGTAGTTCAGCTTCAGGGCTGGTCATGGTAACAAATCTTTGTGAGACAGCAACGTCATTTTCTTTGGATGTCAAAGGATTGAAGTCCTCAGGTTTGGGCTTGTTCATTATCAAAAGAGAAAATGTATCTCTTTCTACTGAAAGCTTAAGTGGAATAGGAACCTGTGCTTGTGCGTTTGATTGCAACAAAAACAGGACGATTAGAGTTAAAAATATTCTTGCCATAATGCCTCCTTTTGTTATTTATGGTCGAGATTCCACATTACTCTATCATAATTAAAATAAAGTGGTACTCTTCTAAAAAAGCTAAAAATGTGTTAGAGTAAAATCCTAATTCGGAAACGAATTGTGTATATGGTGCCTATAGTGTAATGGTTAGCACGCGGGCTTGTGGAGCCCTCAGTTCCGGTTCAAATCCGGATAGGCACACCTTCTGAAATAGATTAACACATATTTAATGTATTAAGTATATGGCCTTATTTTGTGTCATTTTGTCACGAAATAAGCCTTAATTTGTTATACTAAAGTACAAGCATGACCTCCCAGAAAATAAATGATTTAGTTACATACGCCCTTATAACGCTAATGTTTGCGCCACATGCTACAAAAGAGTGTGTAGAAACTTGCACTGGTCCAGTCTTTATATCGCCAGCTGTGGTTGGGTTCTTTACACCATTTGTACAAATGGATATTTCCTGGCATGGATTTTTACTGCAATTACTTTGGGCACCGTTATTTATAGGGGCAATGTGGGCCATTTTTTATTTAAGAGACCATATTAAATATGGAAAGTTTTTCCAGCTTTATATTATTAGATGGCTTATATTTTTTATCGCCGTTGTTGTTTTATATAATTTGTTTTTTTGGGGAGGATTAAGAAATTTTATTTTCCCATCATTTATTTTTTAACATATGCCAACACAGTCACAACTTTTCCTTCATAAGTTTAGAAATTCATGGAAATGGATTTTGGGAACTATTTTGATTCTTCCGCTTCTAAGATGGCTTTTCTTAATTCCTATAGATTCTCGTTTTTCTACTTTTGCATTAGTCGCAAAAGCTTTAGGGCAGGTGACTGGAATTGTTGGGACACTTCTGTTTTCTTTCTCCCTTATTCTTAGTTTCAGAAATAGATTTATTGAAATTATTTTTGGTGGCTTGGATAAGCTTTACAATATTCACCACAAAGCTGGAATGTATGGATTATTTTTACTCCTCCTGCACCCAATACTTTTAAGTCTTCCAAGACTTATGTATTCGGTTGAGGATGCAATGACATTTTTTATTCCTTTCCAAACTTCTACCGCGGTTGATTTTGGAATATTTTCGATACTCGCTTTTATTTTATTAATCGGTATTACACTCTTTGGTGTTATTTTTTCATATCAAGCTCTTAAAAAGTTTCATATATTTTTAGGATTAGCTTTTTTACTTGGAGCAATACACGGCTTTATGATACCGAGCGACATACAAAATGATGCATTCATTCGTGTTTGGGTTCTGGGTTTTGCTTTCCTTGGTTTATTGTCATATATTATTTATTCTCTTCTTAAAAAATTTACTGTAAGAAAATATACACATAATGTGTCTTCAGTTAAAAAGACTGAAGGAGGAATTACAGAAATATTTCTTACCTCAAATGGTGATGGAATAAAACATTTACCCGGACAGTTTGCTTTTTTCTCTTTTATTAATTCAAAAGTAGTTACAGACGAAGTTCATCCTTTTACAATTTCTTCATGGGAAAATGATGGAAATATTATTATTTCCGCAAAAGCACTTGGGGATTTTACAAATTTACTTCCCAATGTAGAAATTGGGACTTCGGTCGAAACAGAAGGACCTTATGGTGAATTTAGTTATGGTTATAACGGTTTAAAACAAGTATGGGTAGCCGGCGGGGTGGGTGTTACACCTTTTGTTTCTTTTGTAGAGCATATATTAAAACAAAAGGAACTTTTATACGATATAGATTTCTTTTACTCTGTACGCACACAAAACGATTTAGCTTTTGATGAGATTTTTAAAAAAGCAGCAGAACTATTTCCATCTTTTAAATATCACCCAATGCCAAGTGATACAGATGGGTATATTACAGGCTCCATTATTGCAGAAAAAGTACCAGGGATTATTATGAGGGACATCTTTATATGTGGCCCACCAGCTATGATGGATTTTCTAGTGTCATCCTTTATAGATATTGGCATAAATTCTAAAAAAATTCATTCAGAAAAGTTCTCATTATTAAAATAACAAATAACAAAAATTATATGAAAAACACTTTTATAATAGCAATGTTCATTTTTTGGGGATTTGTTGTCGCGGTTGTTTCTGCTGGATATGTTGTTAAACAAAATCGTTTAGCACAAGAGTCAATGCAAAAAGTTTATATTGATAGTCTACAAAAAATAGCTGACTCTGTATCAAAAGGGAAGGTTACTGTGGTGAAACCTAAGACTCCAGATGTTGTTGCAACAACCCCAACGGGTAATAATTTTGGGACTGTATCTAATCCAAAACCTACACCAACTCCTACACCAAAACCAGTTACTCCGTCAGGTCCAACTATGGCAATGGTCGCAACCCATAACACCCAGTCTGATTGCTGGATTATTATTAATGGAAAAGTATATTCAGTTGCTTCGTATATTCCTATGCATCCAGGAGGAGCAAGAAGAATAGTTGATAATTGTGGAGGGGATGCAACTAGTCCTTATGACAGACAAGGTCATTCAAGCTATGCGGATTCACTTCTTGGTTCTTATTTAGTTGGAACATTACAGTAAACATGAATTATCTTTATGCATTATTTGGTATTACTGCTTGGGTTTTTATGGTCTCTTTTTCATCTAACTTACTTATCGCTAACGAGAATACAAAATTAATGGGAGATATAAGGAAAAAAGTTGATATTTTTTCGCAAAGCATTAACATCGCTCCTTCAGGAGCGACAGAAACATCCCAAAATTTAAGTAGTTCACAGATTGCAGATATAAATAAAGTACAAAATAAAATTCCTGAAACTATAATAAAAAAATCAGATACTAAATTTAATTCCAAAGAGTCTAGTTTTAAAAGATATGAAGAAAACGATGAAGACGATGATGATTAAATTAAAGTAACTTTTTATAAAATATAAAAAGTTGTTACTTTGAGTATATGTTTTATCGCGTTATACTTCGGCCATGGAAGCACTAACCTCTTACGAAAAAGAACAACGTCCGTGGGGTAATTTCGAACGTTTTACTCTTAATGAAAAAACAACTGTAAAAATTATTACAGTAAATGCCGGTGAAGAATTAAGTTTACAAAAACACAACAACAGAAGTGAGTTTTGGAAAATTATTTCTGGTTCTGGTTTTGTTACAATTGGTCAAGAAAAAATAAAAGCAACAAAAGGGGAAACTTTCTCAGTATTACCTCACGTGGAACATAGGATTACAGCAGAAGAAGAAAATTTTGTTATTTTAGAAATCGCCTTTGGTGACTTTGATGAGACAGACATTGAAAGATTAGATGATAAATATGGGAGAAATTAGTTTTTTATAAATTATGCACGAACCAATTTCAAAAGCAGTTCTTACATATGAGATATTAGGAGTAATAATACTTATATTAGTTGTTATTTTTTGGATCTTTTATAGAGAATTTAAAAAAAGAAGAGATGAAGAATCTCGTGTACCATTTAAACTAACCCGATCAGGAGATAACCCTGTTCTTAGTCCAAGAGAGCATTTACTTTGGGAACAAATGGGGGTTTTTAATCCAGCAGCTCTTCTATTAGATGGCAGCATTCACTTACTTTATCGTGCAGTTGGAGGAGACGGGGTCTCTCGTATAGGTTATGCAATGAGCTCGGACGGACTTAATTTTTCCTCAGGCGATACATATCCTATTTTTTCTTTTGAAAAACCAAGACTTTTATATAGAGGTATTCAAAAATACGACCCTGTTATGTATCCCTCAGGTGGTAGTTGTGGGGGTTGTGAAGATCCACGGCTTACTGCTTTAGACGGCGTCATCTATATGACATTTAATGCTTTCGATGGATGGGATTTTATTCGTATAGGACTTTCGATGATTGATGAAAAAGATTTTTTGAATAAAAGGTGGTCAGCTTGGAGTAAGCCAATATTATTGTCCCCGCCAGGTGAGATACAGAAAAATTGGATGTTATTTCCAGAAAAAATTGATGGTAAGTTTGCAATTTTGCATTCTATTTCTCCAGAAATAGAGATTGAATACAGAGACTCTATTTCATCTACTGGAGTAACTGAACCATTCATTGAAAGTTCTACAGGGGCTAGATCTGGAGGGCGTAAAGATGAATGGGATAACCGTATTCGTAGTGCCGGGCCTCCTCCAGTTAAAACAGAAAAGGGATGGCTGGTGCTTTATCACGCAAATCAAGATACTGAACCACATAAATATAAATTAGGAGCTAAACTTCTTGATCTTAATAACCCAAAGAAAGTTATAGCGCAGTCTATTTTACCAATGTTAGAGCCGGATGAGTGGTATGAAAATGATAGTAAACCAGGAATTGTTTATGCTTGTGGTGCTATCACAAAAGAACATGATGGAAAAGAAACATTATTTGTATATTATGGTGGGGGTGATAAATATGTATGTGCGGCTCATACACCATTACATGATTTATTAAATTGGATTATTAATTATGGAAGTGTAAACTAGAGATATATGTATACTGTACACCGCTCAATCCATAATCCAATTCTTCAACCAAACACTGAAAGAGCTTGGGAATCAGTTGCGGTATTAAATGGTTGTCCCATAGAAGGGAAAGACGGAGAACTCACTCTTATATATAGAGCCATTGGAAAACCTGATTTAGTTTTTTCCCCACAGGTGGATAGTTCTATTATCGCAAAAGCAACATCAAAAGATGGAAATCATTTTGACAGAACTTCACCTCTTGTAACAAGAGGGGAGGATTTTGATAAATATGGATGTGAAGATCCACGTGTAACTTTTTTTGAAGGTAAATATTATATTTTTTATACAGCACTTTCTATGGTTCCATTTCAGGCAGATGGAATTAAAGTTGCTTGTGCTGTGAGTGATGATTTAGAAACAATTACAGAGAAACATCTTGTGACTCCTTTTAATGCGAAAGCAATGGCTCTTTTTCCGGAACGTGTGAATGGAAAAGTTACAGCCTTGTTTACTATTCATACAGATCAACCACCAGCAAATATTGTGATAGTTCAAGCTGATAATATTTCTGATTTTTGGGATAAAGATTTTTGGGAAATTTGGTATAAAAATTATAGTCAATCAGTTATAATTCTTGAAAGAAGAGAAAACGAACATTGTGAAGTCGGAGCTGTTCCAGTTAAAACAAAAGATGGCTGGCTTGTTGTTTACTCACATATACAAAATTATTTTGATGAAGCAAATCGTATTTTTGGTATTGAAGCTATTCTTTTAGATATAAATAATCCATTTCACATTATTGGCCGTACTAAAGGACCAATACTTGTACCAGAAGCTTCTTATGAAAAATATGGAATAGTAAAAAATATAACTTTTCCAAGTGGTGTAATCTTAAAGGAAAATGGACAACTCGATATTTATTATGGAGGAGCTGATACTGTTTGTGCTCGAGCCTCTCTATTTTATGAAGATTTATTTAAAACAATGCAAGAAAATGATGAATCTATTGTAATTAGGTCACAAAAAAATCCTATACTTTTACCAATACAAGAAAACTTTTTTGAATCAAGGGCTGTTTTTAATCCAACAGCTATTATTATAGAAGGGGTGACTTATCTTTTGTACCGAGCAATGTCAACGGACAATACCTCTACTATTGGGCTTGCTATAAGTCATGATGGAGAAACTATTACAGAAAGAATTAAGGAGCCAATATATATACCAAGAGAAGATTTTGAAAGAAAAGGCGTTCCGCCAGACAATAACTCCGGATGTGAAGACCCACGTATTACACAAATCGGTGATACTTTATATATGCTTTACACTGCGTATAATGCTCTTATTCCACCGGCAGTTGCTTTGACTAGTATAAAAGTATCAGATTTCTTGGCTAGGAATTTTTCTAATTGGTCAAAACCACAACTTATTTCTCCTAAGACTGTTGACGATAAAGACGCTTGCATTATTTCTGAAAAATTCGCACAAGGCTATATTATTTTTCACAGAATTGGATGTCAAATTTGTGCAGATTATTTACCTTCTCTTGAAGGTAATATCCAGCCACTTAATCGCTGTATTGAAGTTCTTACGCCGAGACCAGGTATGTGGGATAGTAAAAAAGTAGGAATAGCTGGGCCACCAATTAAAATAGATGCTGGCTGGTTACTTTTTTATCACGGCGTTTCTAACGATGGAGTTTATCGTGTAGGTGCAGCTCTTCTTGATTTGGAAGATCCTACTATTTTATTATCACGACTTGTTTCACCAATTTTTGAACCACATGAATCTTATGAAAAAGTGGGACAAGTTAATAATGTTGTATTCCCATGTGGAGCGACATTAAAAGGAGATATAATTTATATTTATTACGGAGGGGCAGATTCCGTTGTTGGCGTAGCGACTTGTTCATTAAATAAAATTGTTGACTTACTTTTACCAAAAGAACTATTTAAAAAACTTTAATTATGAAACCACAAGTAATATTATTTGATCTAGATGACACTTTAACTGAAAGTAAACAAAAAGTAAGCGATGAAATGGCGCAAGTCTTTTCAAGATTGCTTGAAAATAATAAAGCTGCAATTGTTTCAGGGGCAAAATTTGAACAACAATTAAATCAGTTTATTAATTTTCTTCCAAAAGACTCAAATTTAAAAAATTTTTTCTCTTTTCCACAAAATGCAACAGAGTGTATGACTTTTGATGGGAAAATATGGGCGAAAGAATATTCTTTTAGTTTATCTAATGAAGAAATTACTGAGATTACTAACGCTTTAAATAAAGTCCTTGAGGAAACAAAAATAATAGAAAACGAAATTTCTTATGGTGAACGTATAGAAAATCGTGGTGCACAGATAACCTTTTCTGCTCTTGGTCAAGAAGCTCCAGTGTCAGCTAAAAAAACATGGGATCCCGACCAAATAAAGAGAAGAGATTTACAAAAAAGACTAGAGGAAATAATTCCTCAATATGAAATTGTGATAGGCGGAATGACATCAATTGATATTACAAAAAAGGGAATTAATAAAACTAAAGCTGTTAATTGGCTTTCAGAAAAACTAGATTTGCCAGTATCTTCAATGCTTTACATTGGAGATAGTCTTTTCCCGGGTGGGAATGATGCAATTGTTATACAAACAGGAATTCCTGTTATGGAAACAAAAAATCCAAAGCAAACAACAGGAATTATAGACTCTTTCCTTAAAGAAAATGTAGTGTAATATCGAAGATATAACCATCTATAAGTGTTTACTCTTACCTTTTAACTCTCAACTATTTTATCTGCTATACTAGCAAAATATGAGTCACATTATCTCTAATTTTGATAGTATTGCCACAAATCAGTTAAGAATAGATGCTTTATCAATTATTGAAAAGGGGAGTTTAGCGATAGATACAAATTTATTAGTAAAAAGAACCCTTTCTTTAGAAAATGAAATTCTTTCAATACACGGCCATAAATATAATTTAAAAGATTATGATAAGGTTTTTGTTTTTGGTTTTGGAAAAGCCTCATGT
This sequence comes from uncultured bacterium, assembly GCA_903834855.1. Classification (GTDB taxonomy): domain Bacteria; phylum Patescibacteriota; class Minisyncoccia; order Phycocordibacterales; family UBA5272; genus UBA11704. Next base: position 10,107 of record CAILKS010000013.1, read on the forward strand.
AAAGCAGTCCAAGAAATAGAAAGTATTTTAGGAAATAAAATTGCTGGCGGAATAGTTATAGATAAAAAAATAAGTGAATGTAATTATGTAAAGGCATATAAAGGGTCACACCCTCTTCCAACTTCTTATAATGTAGAAATTTCAGAAAAGATAAGAGATTTAGCTTTAAGTTTAACTGAAAAAGATTTAGCAGTAGTAGTCGTCTCAGGTGGAGGGTCTTCACTTTTATGTTTACCACAATCTGAATGTGAACAAGGAAATGAATTGTATTCTAATTTTTTAAAAGCTGGTGGAAATATAAAAGAATTAAATATTTTACGTAAACATATCTCTACAATTAAAGCAGGAGGTCTCGCTAAATTTTTATACCCAGCAACAGTGGTTAGTCTCATTTTCTGTGATGTTCCAGGAGATCATTTTGGAGAAGTTGCATCTGGTCCTACTTATTTAGACCATTCAACTGTTGCTGATGCAGAAAAAATACTTGAGAAACATAATATAAAAAATGTTTTTAGATTAAATGAGACCCCAAAAGAAGAAAAGTTTTTTGAAAAAGTACAAAATATTCCTCTTGTTTCAAACAAGGAAGCTCTAAGAGCAATGGAATTAGAAGCAAAAGAAAGAGGTTATGAGGTTATCCTCTTAGGAGATCAAATATATGATACACCAGAAGTTTTTCTTAAAAATGCATATGAAAAATTAAAAAGTAGAAGTATAGTTTTAGCCGGTGGAGAACTTTCTATTGCTCTTAAAAAAGAAGGAGGAATAGGCGGAAGAAATCTTTACACAGCAACAACAGCATTAAATGTTATTGGTGATACAGATTTATTTATAGCCTTTGCCTCTGATGGAATAGATAATAAGTCAGTTTATGCTGGAGCTGTTGTGGATGCTGAAACTAAAAATAAAATAAAAGGTAGACATTTAAATGTAGAAAAACTTCATGAAGAAAATAAAGATAATGAGATTTTTGAAGAAATAGGAGAAGTCATAATTACAGGAGATACAGGTAGTAATGTTTCTGATATTTATTTAATGATGAGAAGTTAATTATAAAAATATGACCACAATTAAAAATGTTAAAGCTGAAATAATTAATGACTCAAGAAATGTTCCTACACTTTCTGTTTCAGTTACTACAGATTCAGGTTTTACAGGTGTTTGTATGGTTCCGTCCGGTGCTAGTACTGGTAAATATGAAGCTTTTGAATTACGTGATGACGGCACAAGTAAAGGAAGTGTTACCAAAGCACAAGTTATAGTTAACACTAAAATTAATGAGGCACTCATAGGTTTTGATATTTCGAAACAAAGAGAAATTGATGATTTACTTATAAAATTAGATGGGACAGACAATAAAACAAACTTAGGAGGAAATAGTTTACTCGGTGTAAGTGTAGCCTGTGCCAAAGCAGCAGCTAAAGCTCTAGATAAAGAGTTTTATGAATATTTACAAACTTTAAGGGAAGTCTCTTCCAACATAACTTGTCCAAAATTATATTTTAATTTAATTAATGGAGGGAAACATGCCAATACAAGTTTAGCTTTCCAGGAATATCATTTAGTTCCTCAAGTTGAAAGTGTTGTTGAGTCGTTGGATATAGCACAAAAAGTACAAGACGCCCTCGGTGCTCTTATTTTAGAAAAATACGGTGAGGTAGCAAGAGGGGATGAAGGAGGGTATGCTATTCCTACAGAAAATATACGTGAGCCATTAGAGATTTTATCTCAAGCTGTAGAAGTTTGTGGTGTTAAAGATAAAGTAATGTTTGCATTAGATGTAGCTGCTTCATCTTTTCATAATGACTCCAACCAATTGTATAAAATAGGGAATGAGGAGCATACAAAAGAAGAATTAAAAGATACTTATATCTCACTTTCTGGAGACTTTCCCCTAATTTCTATAGAAGATCCTTTTCATGAAGAAGATTTTGAGTCTTTTGCTGAGTTACAAGCCGTTCTGCCTTCTGTTATTATTGTAGGAGATGATTTAACTGTAACCAATGTTAAAAGAGTAGAAAAAGCAATTTCCATGGCAAGTATTACTGGTATGATAATAAAACCAAATCAGATAGGCACTCTTTCAGAAACAATAGATACAATTACTTTTGCTCAAAAAAATGGAATTAAGTGTATTGTGAGTCATAGAAGCGGTGAGACCATGGATGATATGATTGCAGACATCACGGTGGCTTTTAAAACTTTTGGAATAAAGTCCGGTGCACGCGGGCCAGAAGTACGTGAGGTAAAATATAGAAGATTGAGTGCTATACAAAAATAAAATAATTTTATGGAAAGGAAAACAAACATAATAGCAACAATCGGCCCTGCTACAAATAAAAAAGAAATGCTTTTAAAAATGTCTCCTTATATTGACATGGTGAGACTTAATTTTTCATGGGGTACTCATGAGGGGATGGGGGAAATTATTTCTTTAATAAGAGAGATAAGTGAAGAAACTGGAAAAAAGATTTCTATTATTCAAGATTTGTCAGGCCCTCGTACTCAAGAAAAAGAGGGGCATCATTTTACTGATGGGGCATCCGAGATTCTCACAGAAAAAGATTTAAATGATTTAGTTTTTGGTGTTTCAAAAGATGTTGATTATATTGCGCTCTCTTATGTTGGTTCTGCAGCAGATATTAGAGACCTTCGCTCTCATATAAAAATTTTGGGTGCGAACACAAAAGTGATAGCGAAAATAGAAAGAAAATTAGCAGTTGAAAATATTGAATCTATAATAGACGAATCTGATGCAATAATGATAGCTCGCGGTGATTTAGGACTCGCTTACCCAATAGAAGAGATACCTTTTCTTGAAAGAAAAATCTTATCTTCTTGTAAAAAGAAAAATAAATTTGTAATTGTTGCAACTGAGATGTTACTTTCAATGGTTAAAAAAGATAGACCAACTCGTGCTGAGGTGACTGATGTTGCTTTTGCTGTTACAGGTGGGGCGAGCGCTGTTATGCTCTCTGAAGAAACAGCAAAAGGGGATTACCCATTTGAAACTGTGGAGATATTAGATAGAATAATTAGAAATGCAGAAACCCACAGGGTTTTATAATCAAAAAATATGTCAAAATTAATTTATATTACACGAGCTATTGGAGAGGTTGGAGTTCAAATTATGAAAGATAATGGTTATACAGTTGATATTGGCACCAGTATTGACGCACCATCAAAAGATGAATTAATAAAAACATTATCACAAAAACCATACGATGCGCTGGTTTCATTTTTAACTGATCATGTTGATAAAGATGTTTTTGACGCATGCCCTACTATAAAAATAGTTGCTAATTATGCTGTCGGTTTTAATAATATTAATTTAGAAGATGCAAAAGAAAGAGGTATTGTTGTAACTAATACCCCAGGATGTTCATCACGCGCAGTAGCTGAACAGGCGATAGCCCTTATTCTTTCATTAACAACAAGAGCAACCGAAGGAGATGAATATATTAGATCTGGTAAATTTACTGGTTGGTCACCAACCCTGCTAAACGGAGTTGATTTGTCAGGAAAGACAATTGGAATTTTAGGTGGCGGAGCAATTGGGCAAGAAGTTGCTTCTATTTTACATTTTGGTTTTAATTGTCCAATCATTTATTCTGACATTAAAGAAAATGAATTTTTTAAAGAAAAATTAAAGGCTGCCTTTGTTGATAAAGAGACATTACTTAAAACAAGCGATATTGTCTCTCTTCATGTGCCGCTGCTTCCAACAACTAAGCATTTAATAAATAAAGAATCTTTAAGTTTAATGAAAAAAGATGCATTTTTAATTAATACTTCTCGTGGTCCTGTTATTGATGAAGTCGCATTAGTAGAAGCTCTTAAAAATGGAGTTATAAAAGGAGCTGGACTTGATGTTTTTGAATTTGAACCAGCAATTACAGAAGGATTGGAAGATATTCCAGATGTAGTACTAACTCCACACATTGCATCCTCTCGCGCCAGTGTTCGCCTTGAGATGACAAAGATAGTTGGACAAAATGTTGTCTCCTTTTTTGAAAAAGGACAGGCAATAAATCCGGTTAATTAAATTTTTTATGAACCAAAAATTTTTTCAATCTCCGCCAACTCAAGAAACAGAGGAAAGTAAATTGGAGAAAAATATTCGTGTTATAGAAAATCTAAAGTGTAGCTTAGAGGGAAGAGTGGGAATGATTCTAGTTCTTTTAGGTTTAAGGCCAGCGACAAGTTTAGATATTTTTATTAATGATGAAAATTTAGAATCAGTTAAACAGAAATTAAAAGAAGCCAATTTATTTTTTGATGATATAACAAAACCACCCTTTGAAAACAAGGAAATGGTTGCATCTTTAATTGTAGCCAAAGAGCAGTCTAATGCTTCAGTTGCAGCTTTTTTATTTAAAGATTTAAATAAAAACCAAAAAGAAATCGCCCTATATATGGGGCATCCAGAGACGTCCGCGGGAGCTTTTGTTGGTGCAAAGAAAAAAATTGGAGACGAAGAAAAATTTAAAATCTTTAAAGATCATAATATTTCTCAATCAGTGGCGGGTTTTGTTTTATCGCACGATAACTGGCAAGAAGAAATTAAAACTGCAGAAAACTGGTGTGAAGTTTTAAAATTAAAAGCCCCAGAACTTTATAAAAAAGTTATGGATACGGAAAAAATCGAACAATAGGACAAATTTAATACAAAAGATGACCTAAAAGCAGTTTAAAATTTGTTGAAAAGATTGTTTTTTCTAAAGTTTAGAACTTGTGCTATAATACAGCAATATTAAACATGAAGCGCCACAAATATATCTTTGTTGTCGGGGGCGTTATGTCAGGGGTTGGTAAAGGAATTACCACCTCGTCTATTGGGACCATTTTTCAAGCTAAAGGTTACAGTGTAAATATAATAAAAGCAGATCCATATTTGAATGTGGATGCTGGAACAATGAATCCAACAGAACATGGAGAGGTTTTTGTTTTAAATAGTGGACTAGAAACTGATCAAGATATGGGAAACTATGAAAGATTCCTTAATCGTGACGCACATGAATTGGACTATATGACCTCTGGAATGGTTTATAGTTCTGTTATTAAACGTGAACGTGAACTTGGCTATAAGGGTAAATGTGTTGAAGCTGTTCCTCATATTCGTGAAGAAATAACTTCACGAATAATTGAAAGTGCTAAAAAAAGTAAGTCTGATATTTCTATAATAGAAATTGGTGGAACAATAGGGGACTATCAGAATATTATGTTTATTGAAGCAGCTCGAGTTCTTAAATTGGAAAATCCAGATGACGTCGCTATTATTATGGTTTCATTCTTACCTATTCCAGGTACTCTTGGAGAAATGAAATCAAAGCCAACACAAAACGCCATAAGACAACTTAATTCTTATGGATTAAATGCTGACTTTATTATTGCTCGTAGTGAATTCCCACTGGATGATCGTAGAAAAGAAAAAATTGCAATTTCTTGTAATGTTCCAGCTTCACGTATTATTTCTGCACCAGATATTGAAAGTATTTATGATGTTCCAGAAAATTTTGAAAAAGATAAATTGAGTGAAATGATTGAAAAGATGTTACATATGAAGACACGTAAGATGGATTTATCCGCCTGGTCAGCTTTTGTTCGTAAGGTTAAAAATACAAAAAAAGAAGTAACAATAGCAATTGTTGGAAAATATTTTGATACAGGAGATTTTGTTTTGTCGGATGCTTATGTTTCTGTTATTGAGGCTATAAAGTTTTCTGCCTACGCACAAGGTGCAAAACCAAAAATCATTTGGATGAATTCAAAGAATTTTGAAGGTGATAGTAAAAAAGCTGAAAACTTTTGTAAAATGCAGTTCAAGAAAGTTGATGGAATTATAGTACCAGGCGGGTTTGGTGAAACTGGAGTAGAGGGAAAAATGCGTGTTATTAAATATGCTCGTGAAAATAAAGTCCCATATTTTGGTTTATGTTACGGCATGCAATTAATGGTTGTAGAATATGCTAGAAATAAAGCTAATTTGGCCGGGTCTCACACAACAGAAATTAATAAAGAAGCAAAATATCCAGTAATTGATATTATGGAAACTCAAAAGAAACACATGAAAGATGGTAACTATGGTGGATCTATGAGATTAGGTGAATATCCTTGTGTATTAAAAGATGGAAGTATTGCCAAAAAAGCTTATCAAAATGCAAGTTGGGGGAAAGAAGTTGGTGGTAAGTATTCAATCAGTGAGCGTCATCGTCATAGATTTGAAGTTAATAATAAATATACAGAAGATTTAAAAAAGGTTGGTCTTATTTTTTCTGGTACTTCACCAGACGGAAGTCTTATGGAAATAGCAGAGCTTCCAAAGTCAGTTCACCCATTTTTCTTAGGTACACAATTTCATCCAGAATTCTTAGCTCGTCCGCTTGATCCACATCCACTATTCACTGAATTTATAAAAGTTGCATTAGTTTCTAAAAAGTAAACCTTGTCATGATATAATATATTTCATGAAAGATAATTCTAATCTCCCACATATTCATATACAAGATCAGCCTAAACTTGTGAAAGAGGGTGTATTTATTATTGATAACGAAGTTTGGAGTACACAGAAAAGAATAGCTAGAATTTATGGCCGCAGTGTTCCAACAATAAATGATCACTTAAAAAAGATGTATAGAGAAAAAGAGCTAATTAAATCTATGACAGAAAGGGCCCTAATGGTTACTCAAAAGGAAGGTAAGAAAGAAGTTGCCCGTAAGACTTATGTTTACAATACTGATATTGTTATTGCTGTAGGTTTTCGTGTTAAAGGAGAATGGGGCAAAGAATTTCGTATTTGGGCAAGAGAAGTTGTTAGAGAAAGCTATGATCCATTAGAACAAATTAAACATCTTATCGTTCGTAGATTTAAATCTTAG
>CAILKS010000014.1 GCA_903834855.1 uncultured bacterium
AAACTAAAAACTGGAAACTTCCCCATCCTCCACACTGATGCCTGCCAAGCAGCTGGTTATCTACCAATTGATATAGAATCTCTAGGAGTAGACATGATGACTCTTAATGGTTCAAAAATTTATGGTCCAAAAGGTATTGGAATTTTGTATAAAAATAAAAATGTAAAAATAGAACCGATTATTTTTGGTGGTGGCCAAGAAAAAGGATTGCGAAGTGGAACACCGAATCTACCTGCTATTGTAGGATTTGATTTTGCATTAACACGTGTAGAAGAAAGAAGAGTAGAAGAATTTCAAAGACTTACAGAAATTCGTGATTATTTTATCAAAGGATTAAATACTTCAATTCCAGATTTAGTTTTAAATGGTCACTCAACATCTCGTTTGCCAAATAATATACATATTTCTATCCCCGGGGTAGAAGGGGAATCAATGCTTTTAATGTTAGATGAGCTAGGTATACAGGCGTCTACCGGTTCGGCGTGTTCTGCTTCAGATTTACAGGTCTCACACGTACTTTTAGCCATCAAACAAGATGTTTCACTTATGCACGGAAGTCTAAGGTTTTCTTTAGGTGAAAAGACTTCCAAAGAAGATTGTGATTATGTCATTTCTTCTTTAACTGATATTGTAAATAAACTAAAAAAGATTTCTCCAATAAATATACAATGAATAAAATTCCACCCACAACTTGCGATGTGACTGATTGGCTTTACAGTGATATTGTAAAAGATCATTTTTTTAATCCGAGAAATCTTTTACTTGATGACAAAGATTATGTAGCTGATGGACTTGGCGTTGCCGGTAGTCCACTTTGTGGGGATATGATGGTTGTTTGGATAAATGTAGATAAGGAAACAAATAAAATTACAGAATGTAAGTGGCGTACATTTGGTTGCGCTTCTGCTATTGCGTCAACTTCAATGATGTCAGTTATGGCAACAGAAAATGGTGGTATGGCAATTGCAACAGCTAAACGTATGACACCAGAATCAATAATAGATAGATTAGGTGGGCTTCCTGATAGGAAATATCATTGCTCCGTTCTTGGACATGAGGCCCTTCGTAAAGCAGTTACCGACTACGAAGAGAATTTAAATGAAAAAAATGGAAAATAATATTATTTACACAGTAAAAGAAGTTAAAAAAGAAACAGGAAATGTTTTTACTTTAACGTTATCTTATGATGGAGCAGTAAAACCATTTAGAGCAGGACAATATATCACAGTATTTTTCCCAGAGACCGGTCACGTAGAAGGTAAGTCATATAGTATTTCAAACATTATTTCACCAACCTCTTTTACTATTACAGTAAAAAGTATTGGAGTATTTTCAAATAAATTAATTGACTTGAAAGTAGGGGATAAATTATCGGCCTCATTTCCTTATGGTTATTTTTATACGGAATCTGATGAGAGTTCTTTGGTCTTAATTTCCGGAGGTATAGGTATTGCACCATTTAAAGCAATTATACAAGAGTCTCTTTTAAAAACACCGAATCGTAAAATTATACTTTTTTATTCAAATAAGACACAAAAGGATATTATTTTCAAAAATGAATGGGAAGACATAATTATGAAATACCCAGAAACTTTTAGAGTAAATCATTATATTACACAAGAACATGTTGAGGGTGGAATAAAAAGTGGACGTATACCCGTATCTGACATAATTGAACAATCAAAAAATCTTTCTGACCCAGAATTTTTCCTATGTGGCTCAATTACATTTGTGCGAGATTATTGGCGGGGATTAAAAGATGGAGGTATTCCAGAAATTTCAATTTACACAGAGGCATTTTTCTAGTTTTTGGAGGGCCTATCATTTTTTTTAATTAGTGTTAGAATAACGGGGCACAAATTGCGTGCTAGCCATGAGGAAGATTGCCTATGGATAGATGTTTAGCATTTGATAATCCTCTCTGCTGGTGTAAAGCAGGGTTGTAACGCAGCCCCACAGAGCTCATCTGTGAGACCCCCAGGACTTGTTCCTGGGGTTTCTGTTTTTATGCTAGACTAACAAAGTGGGTGGGAACATCCGCACGCAAATTTAAGTAACAAACATAGGAGATGCCTATGGTTAAATGAAACCATACGTGAATTACAAGTTTGCACTTACCCCGGGCATGAGCTCGGGGTTTCCATTTTTATGCTAAAATATAGAACTATGAAAACAATTCCTTATACAGTAAAAGATTTTAGCTGGGTGAAAATGACTCCGGCACTTATGAAAAAGCAAGCCGATGCGTATATTCTTAATAAGAAAAAAGTATATGCTGAAATTAAAAGTATTCTTCCTGAAAATAGAACATTTTTAAATACACTTTATGCATTAGAAAGATGTGATGATTCTTTTGAAAGTTTTTTCAGCAAGATGGGTTTGCTATCTGAGGTCTCACCAAAAAAAGAGGTTCGTGATGCTGCACACGCTGTCGCAACAGAAATGTCACAGAAACTTGTAGACATAGAATATGATAGAGATTTATTTATTGCACTCTGTGAATACTATGAAGGAAATTTTGAATATGAAAAGAAGAAACTCCGCAAGGAAGATATAAAACTTCTTGAAGAGACACTTCGTGAATATCGTCGTATGGGATTTGACTTGCCCGAGGCCATGCAAAAGAAATTAAAAGTTTTAATGAAAAAAGTAGGTAAATTATCTATTGCCTTCAGACAGAATATTAATGATTATCAAGATTATATTTTGTGTACAAAGGAAGAGCTTGCTGGATTATCAGAGAGATTTATCTCGACACTCCCAAAACACCCAGACGGAAGATATATTGTTTCGCTTCAATATCCTCACATTGGACCTTTTATGGTGGAGGCTGAGAATAGAAAAAAACGTGAAGAGTTGGCACTAAAGAATTTGAAAAAAGGAGGGATGAAGAATCTTAAAATTATTGAAGAAATAGTAAAACTTCGCCACGAGATTGCACATATTTTAGGATATAAACATCATGCTGATTTTAGACTTGAGACCCGCATGGTAAAGACTGCAAAAACAGCAGAGGATTTTCAAAATTCACTCCTTGTGACACTTGCACCACTGGCAAAAAAGGAAGGTGAAATTATACGTGAGCACGCTAAGACACTTGGAATTAAAAAAGTTGAACATTATGACATCGGTTATGTCTCCACGAATTTAAAAAAGAAACTTTACGATCTTGATCCAGAAACAGTAAGAAGTTATTTCCCATTAGAACATGTGAAGCGAGAACTCTTTAATCTTTGTGAAAATTTATTTGGAATTGTAATTGCAGAATATCCTATGGTGCTATGGCATAAAGATGTGAAAATGTATCAGATAAATAATATGGATGGCACACTTATTGGATATTTTTCAATGGATTTGTTTCCACGAGAAGGGAAGTATAGTCATGCTGCAATGTTTGATGTAGTTATTTCCCATGAACATGGATATAAGACAGAAGAATATATTGCACCATATTCTAGTATGGTTTGTAATTTTCCAATACCAACGAAAAAAGTACCGTCACTACTTTCACTTGGTGAAGTGGAGACACTTTTCCATGAATTTGGTCATCTTCTCCATATGACTCTCACTCGTGCAAGACTAGAATCACAAGCAGGGGCGAATGTCGCATGGGATTTCGTTGAGGCCCCATCTCAGATTATGGAGAATTGGGTATGGGATAAAGAGGTTATGGAAAAGTTATCACAGCATTATCAAACAGGAAAGCATATGCCAGTCGGTATGATAGATAGAATTGTTAAAGGAAAACTCTTTCAAAGTGCATATTTCTATACACGTCAGCTTATACAGGGAAAGTTAGATCTTGATTTACACACCGGTAAAGTAAAGGACGCACGCGAAGCATATAGAAAAATGAATAAGAAATATTTTAATCTTGATTTGCCAGAAAAGGAAACATTATTCCCAGCAGGCTTTGGTCATTTGGTTGGATATGATGCTGGATATTATTCTTACCTTTGGGCACTTGTATATGCATGTGATGCATTTGAATCATTTAAGACGAAGGGGAATAAAAATGTTATGACAAATACAGAAGTTGGAATGAAGTGGCGTCGTGAAGTATTAGAAAAGGGGTCAAGTGAAGACGAAATGAAACTTGTAAAAAATTTCCTCGGCAGAGCACCTAATCAGAAAGCATTTTTGAAAGAGATAGGAATAAGGTAATTAAAATAAAAAGACCGCCAAAGTTGGCGGTCGGTGACGGGTAATATTGGTTTCTTACAATATTACAATTTGTTTGGTAGTCGTGGCAGGCATATTTCGTCCATCGTTTCTTGTATCCATGGGTGGTGGAGTGTAAACGCGAGCGAAGGATTGTATCCTAGATATACCTTTTCACCCCGCTGGGTGTATTCATGAGGCGGGGTTTTGCCACAACCACTTTATATACTACACCTTGGTGTATTTTTCGCAAAGCACTAGCGTATTTGGTAAAAATGTGTTATCATAGCTGACATTGGTAAAAGCGGCGCAGCCGCAGGCTGCGTCGCTTTTACATTCAGAAACTATAAGTTTAATAATGTATTTTCTGGAAACTAGAAACTGGAAACTAAAAACTATTCATCATGCAACAAGAAATTCGTAACATCGCTATTATCGCTCACGTTGACCACGGCAAGACTACACTCACAGATGGTCTTATGAAGCAGTGTGGTGTTGGTGTTGAAGGTCAAACAATGGACTCTAATCCAATGGAAAAAGAGCGTGGTATTACGATTACTGCTAAGAATACTTCTGTTCCATATAAAGGTGTAAAGATAAATATTTTGGATACTCCAGGTCACGCGGATTTCGGTTCTGAGGTTGAACGTGTTTTACGTTCTATTGACTGTGTGTTGCTCGTTGTAGATGCACAAGAAGGTCCTATGCCACAAACTCGTTTCGTATTAAAGAAGTCTCTTGAACTTGGTATTAAGCCAATTGTTGTTATAAATAAAATTGATAAGCCAGCAGCGGACGCAAAGAAAGTTCATGATGAAGTTTTTGAATTATTTATGGAATTAGGTGCTAATGATGAACAATTAGATTTTACAACTGTATATGCTATTGGTCGCCAAGGTATTGCAATGAGAAGTATGGATGATGAAAAGAAAGATTTAACTCCATTATTGGATGTGATTCTTGAAAAAGTTCCAAAG
>CAILKS010000015.1 GCA_903834855.1 uncultured bacterium
CTAACGCAAGCAAAGCAGTTTACTTGCTGTGGGGGCACAAATATTAAAATGCTATGTCTTAGACATAGCCTTTTAATATTTGTGCCCCCACGAGGGATCGAACCTAGGACCTGCGGATTAAGAGTCCGATGCTCTACCAGCTGAGCTATAGGGGCATTTCTGTGGTGAATACTATACCACACACAAGAATAATTTTCTAGAGTACTTTTAAAAAATATGCTAAAATAGAAAAACTTTCATTAGAAAATAAATAAGACGCGGTGGCGAAGTGGTTTAACGCTACGGTTTGCAAAACCGTCACTCGTGGGTTCAAATCCCACCCGCGTCTCACGAAGTGAGTAATACATTTAATCTAGAAAATCATCAGGTGCTTCTACCTCAAATTCAAAATCTTTATCACCTATTTTAAATTTAAGATTAAGAGCGTGCAACATAATACGTTCTGATTGTATTTTACTTCCATATACAATATCACCAACAATTGGGTGCATAATATAAGTCATGTGTGCACGTAACTGATGGGTGCGTCCAGTTTTTGGATTTAGTTTTACAATAGTAATATTTTCTTTTCTTTTTATAACTTCCACTCCTGTCACTGCCGACCGTAATTCCCCTCGCGGATTTGTTGGGTTAACTTGTTGTTTGTAATCCTTTTTATTTCGTCCTAGTGGCGCATCTATTACAAAATTATTTTCTTTAACAATTCCCCCGAGCACAGCCAAATATGTTTTTTCTATACTATGATTTATAAATTGCTTTCTTAATTCATTAAAAATTTCTTTATTTTTTGCAACAACAATTACACCAGAAGTTTCTCTATCTAATTTGTGAACTATTCCACCGAGATTTATAGTTCTACAATCTTGAAGAATTATTTGATTTTCAATATCAAACATATTTGGATAATTTTTCATCAAAAAATCAACCAAAGTTTCTTCAGTAGAATTATCAAATGGATGCATCACAATACCTGACGGCTTATTTAATACAACGATATTTGTATCCTCGAATATTACAGGGATATGCATAGTGTTCGCACTCTAACATATTTTCGTGTATAATGCTTTTTACTAATATATTAATTAGTAAACAAATATGCCCAGGTGGTGAAATTGGTAGACACATCAGTCTTAGGAACTGATGCCGCAAGGCGTGAAGGTTCAAGTCCTTTCCTGGGCACAACATAAAAAATGAGACATCTTTTGATGTCCATTTTTTAGTTGTGCCCAGGAAGTACGACACCTGCGCGTCGTACGTAAGGACTTGAATGGTCGCAGTGATGTTTTGCTAGCAAGCAAAACCACGAGAGGCGGGCTGCGAGAAAATTTTTTGACGAGAAAATTTTACTTGTAGCCAAGTCCTTTCCTGGGGTCGCGAAATTGAGTGTTTTGTGAGTAAAGAAGTTACGAAACAAAATACCAATTTGGTGACCAGGTCCTTTCCGTATTCATATTGAATCTCTGTTTGGTGACCAAGTCCTTTCTTTAATATTAAAGTCCTTCCCCAAAAAATAGAGCCGATCGCATAGCGACCGGCTCATTCCAATGACGGCTTGTTCACATCCCAAACTTGAAAGACCCACGCCCATCCTTCATAAAGGCCTCCCAAATACGTTCAGCATCTTCCCTGCTAACACCAGATCGAAGTATCCGCTCAATTTCACCAGCCTTCATAGACTGATTAATTTGACGAAGATCACGACCGGCAATCTCTTGAAAGATTTGCTGTTGTCTCTGGTCTTGAAAACCAAGCCATTCAATACTGACATTTTTCAATTCCAAACCAAGATGTCTCATACTTCCAGCCATGGACTTAACCATACGGCCACCGAACCCGACACCATCAGCAAGTGTCTGCCACTGACAAGTTCGGATAAAAGCATTTGCCCCTTGTTGGAAATATTCAGCAAAAAGTCGTTCTAGCTGTCTGCGTGGATTTTCTGCCCCATCTTCCATGAGATCATCAACTATAGTCTCATCAACAATCTTGCCAATACCACTGACGTTGAACACAACGGCCTTACCATCGTAAGAATATGTAACCATTGTGCCAGCAAATGTGATCGGTGTTGTGATAAATCCACGCACTGCTCCCCAAAAAATTGAGAAGCGGAAAAGTGCATAGAAGCCAACTTGAAAGAAAAGCGGAAGTATTCCTGGCAACGGATTGACACCTTCCTTCAAGGATTGACCCACCCGCTTACCACCAAAGAATGTCACCACTTCAGCTGTCTTAGCTTCAAGATTTCGCAAGTTACCAAGATATTCACCAACAAAATAAACCGTAGCAATAGTAAGTGAAATACCAAATGACGAGTTGATCATCTTTTGTGTCCCAAATACTTCAAAGTAAATATTGTTAGTGATTCGAAGACATGCGAGCAACAATAGTGCCCAAACAAGCGCCGGACCAAAGGCAAGCATGTGGCCAATAATGACATTGTATTGATTCTCTGCTTTGGATGTAGTTACAAAACCATGAGACGTCGCAACAAGTGCAACAATCATGAAAATGAAAACATAAACCAAAACAGAATCAAAATTTCCAGAGTTTCTAATTGCATTCGCAACTGGAAACCAATGGTAAGCAAGATATGTCGCACTACAAGTGACAACAAAAACTATGCTTGTATTAAACACATCTACCGGCCTTTCGGACAATCTGTCTATTGTTTGCCACCAATAATACAGACACAGTAAAAATATCAGCACATAGCTAACTAACTTAAACTCATTCATTTAACACCTTCTTTCTGTATAAATTAAATGACCAATATCTTGCTTTTGCAAGCTTGTGCGTATTCTTGCATAAATATGACAAAAAGCCAAAGGTGTTGTATTTTATTTTTACTTATAGTAGATTTGTATTAATTGAACAAAAGGAGCTCAAAATGAAAGCGCAAAAGGTTGATGTAGTCATGCGCCGGCCAGGATTCTTAAATGTCCTGTCTTACGCGGCGGGTTGGGTTGTGGCAATTGGATTAATTTTGGTGGGAGCAGCATATGCACTAATCAAAATTACGAACTTTGCTTGGCCAACCTTACAGTGGGCAATACCACTGGGAATATATTTGTCTTTAACGGCTTGGTTCTTATACCGAGCCATGCAAATACCAGACGAAGTAGCACGATCACACAGACAGTATCAAGCGGTAATACTATGTGTGAGAAATCTCATAATTCTGATTATCCTTTTCGCGGACATGCGAACAGTGGTCGGGCTATGAATGAAATAAGGGCGCGACCAAATGTTTGTCATTGACGAACGGAAATTGGGTCGCGCCTTTTGATTTTTCGGTTTGAGCCAATGACCGAAAAATCATCCCGCAACACGTTGTGTGGCGGGGTTACACCTCAACAAATAATTTCCCATAGGTCAGACCTATGTAAAAAAATATTGACGTATGAAATATTTGACAAAATTAATATTTGTGATATATTAATTTTAATTGTCCCATAACTTAAAGGTGTCTTATGACTCACTACGAAACATTAGGTGTTTCGCGTTATGCGACACCTGAGGAAATTAAAAAAGCCTACCAGCGTAAAGCTATGATTGTGCATCCGGATAGGCCTGGTGGTAATGAGAAACTTTTCAAAGAGGTCAAAGAGGCTTATGAAGCCCTGGAAACCTCGAATAAAAGGAAGGTGTACGATAGTACCCTTCCACCTCAAAATCCACCAGAAGCAACAACGGAAAGACAACCGGAGGAATACCAAGTAGAAATACCTGAAAAGGCTCTAGAAATTTGGAAGGAATATGTTGAAGAAACTAAACCTGAAGAAATCCATGAGGAAACTTCCGGGGATAGCATATTCAACACAAAGTTCTTTGTTGCTTGCTTACTTATTTTAGTTCTTTCTCTACTTTTTAACGGCCACAAAAAGAAAGAGGTTTTGCTAAAAGAAGTTCAAACAACTACTCAGGAAGTCTCAAAACAATAAAGGCTTCACTGAAACCCAAAACTAGCTACCCGCATTAATTTGTGGGTACTTTTTTTTATCAAAAATTACTAATTTTATTTAGCTTGACAAATACTTTTATTAGTGTAGTGTATTAATCAGAAGCACATTTTATAGCTATGTGTGTTTCTGGTCCTAGTCATATTTGTTTTGGCTAGGTTTGTAAGAAACTTTTAAAGAAAGGAGGGAAAAATGGTAGTTGGAAGACGTCCATTAGTTCCCGCAACTCCCCCACCCGCGGCAGCACCCGCTGCTGCGGCACCACCGAAAAAAGTCAGGGCAAAAAAAGCGCCACCACCGCCACCACCTCCCCCTAAAAAAGGTAAGGACTGGGCAGCTTTTGCGGCAGCAGTTGCGCTCTGTGTTACAGCACTCATCATGTCGCAAAACGACAAGGAGGTGAGCATGGCGCAGATCGCATCGGCTGGTAAGGGTCCAATCCCTGCCATCCCTGCAAAAGGAGGGAATAATATTCCCGACTGGAAGCAGCAACCGCAACAGAACGCCGCAACCTCACCACCACCTGTGCAGTCTGCACAGGAAAATCTTCGCACCTTTGTCTTCACCGACACAGATGGCGAAAAATTTTGGTGGCCTCCAGGTGAGACAGTGAAGTTGTGCGCTGGGCCAATCGGTAAGACGGTTGTCCCAACTCCCGACACTTACCTCGAAGGCGGGGAAGTAAGGGAAGACGGTCGACGGTGGATTAACCCAGGCGAATGCGTCATCAGCAAAAGGAGAAACTCATGACAACACCTAATGCCGCTGCTGCACCAGCAGCTGACACTCACGGAGCTCACGCCGATCATGGCAAGGAGCCGTGGTACAAAAACGGCTTCGCAAAAGCCGGAATCATCTTTTGTACGATCATAGCATTTGGCTTCGGCCTTGGCGTAATTGCACCAGAGGTGAACAACTTCATCATCTATGTTATGGGAGCATTCTTTGCAACCATCGCAACCTGGAAGACGACGATATTTGTTCTACTCGCGGCGGTGGGAATGGCTAAGTGGCTCTTGAGCTAAACACACAAGCTAGCGCTTAAAAACCGCAAGCTACGGGAAGATAACCCCGCAAAGAATTATCCAGCCATAAAAAGCTGTAAGGATGGGCCAACACCCTTTCACGAAAAACGACGCCACCCTCTTCACGCAGGATGGCACAAGTCAATCGCGGAAGAAACGGAGTTGGCCCGTTTTTTTTGCAAAATTATTTTTGTATTTGAATTGGGTGTGGCCGGACCTTACCCACAAAGTGGGAGGCCACACCCCCACCACTCCCCCTTCTGGATGATTTTCAAAAAATTAAATTATGTTTTTATAGGTTCTGCAGAGCGCGACGGCGCGAGCAAAGCAAAAATCTAACAAGATTTTATGCGTACCTATAAAAACATAATTTAATTTTTTTAAGTATTTCGATATATACTAAAACAATGCAAATAATCACTCGCAATGAATTCTCCAATAGTCCTCTCCTTTCTCGTTTACTTGAATTACACGACATCCCTGAAAAAATTTATATAGATGGAAATCTTCCAGAAATTTCAATTGATGAGTACGGTCGTGCAAATCCTCGCATCCTCACAATAGTTGGCTCACGCAAACATACAACTTATGCAACAGATGTAATAGAAAATCTTTTACGCAATTTATCTGGATCACCAGTTATTATTATTTCTGGTCTAGCAATTGGAGTTGATTGTATGTCACACAAATTTGCATTAAAAAATAATTTAAAAACTATAGCTGTCCCCGGTAGCGGATTAGATAAAAAAGTTTTATATCCAAAAATAAACCTATCGTTGGCACAAGAAATTTTAGAAAATGATGGTGCCTTACTTTCAGAATTTGATCCCCTTACCGAACCTGCACCTTGGACATTCCCAGCACGTAATCGCATTATGGCTGCCTTATCTGATGCTGTCCTTATAATAGAAGCTGAAGAAAAATCAGGCACACTTATCACGGCCCGTATGGCTCTTGAGCTCGGACGAGATATCGGTGCAATTCCTGGAAACATTTTTTCCAAAACTTCAGAAGGTACAAATATGCTTATAAGAGAAGGTGCCTACCCGATTAGAAATATAAAAGACTTAACTGATTTATTACATATCTCTGTTGAAGAAAAAGAAAAATTCACAGATGAAAACTTAACAGAATTAGAAAAAATAATTGTTGATTTATTAAATGAGCCGAAAGAAAAAGATGCTCTATTAATAGAAAGTAAATTATCACCAACTGATTTCCTCATAACACTTTCTTCACTTGAAATAAAAGGAAGGATACAAGAAACATTTGGAGAAATACGAATGACTAGTTTATAGTTTTCACCGCCTTTGCGGGATAAATTAGGTTATAGGTTTTAGTAAAATTCTTTTTTATGTGTTAGTATAATTTTTCATGTGCTATTATGTTCTATAACTTAGCAACTAGAACCTACAACTTATATTTATGAAATTACTCATTGTAGAAAGTCCATCAAAAGCAAAAACGATTGCAAAATACTTAGGAGGCGAGTACGAAGTACGCGCCTCTGTTGGTCATATTCGTGACTTACCAAAGAGTAACAAAAAGGCTATCGACATCGATGGTGGTTTTATTCCACATTATGAAGTATCAGCTGGTAAAGAAAAAGTTGTTAGTGATATCAAATCTCTCGCAAAGAAAGCAAGTGAGATTTTACTCGCAACTGACCCCGACCGTGAAGGAGAGGCAATCGCATGGCATATACAAGAGGCTTGTGATTTAAAAGGTGCTAAGCGTGTCGCCTTTCACGAAATTACTGAAAGCGCCATAAAAGAAGCAATAAAAGAGCCGAGAGAAATCGATATGAATTTAAAGTCAGCCCAAGAAGCACGCCGAGTACTCGACCGTCTTGTGGGTTATGACCTGTCTGGAATTATTTGGAAAAAAGTTCGTTATGGGCTTTCTGCTGGTCGTGTACAATCCCCTGCGCTTCGTATAGTGATGGAAAAAGAACGCGAGATACGCGCATTTATTCCTGAAACATATTTCGTGTTAGCTGGTGAATGGAAAACAGAAGGAAAAATAAAAGAAAGTAAAACCTACACATTAGCACTTGAGTGTGAAGAACAACCGAAAGTAAAAGAAGAAGCAGAAAGAATTGTAAAAGTAGGACGTGCAAGTAAATGGGAAGTAACGGCGCTCGACGGCTCTGATGTTTCTCGTTCCCCTCGCGCACCATTTACAACTTCGACTCTTCAACAAACGGCTTCTTCACGTCTTGGTTATGCACCATCTCGTACTATGGGTATTGCACAGAAACTTTATGAGAAAGGACTCATCACTTATATGCGTACAGATAGTACGACACTTTCAAAAGTATCACTTGGTGAAATTGCAAATACTGTAGAAAATATTTTTGGTAAAAATTTCCTAGAAGTTCGTACATATAAAACAAAATCAAAAAATGCTCAAGAAGCCCATGAAGCTATACGACCAACACATGCAAGTACACGTTATGGTGGTACAACAGACGACGAGAAAAAATTATATTCTTTGATTTGGGAAAGAACTATTTCTTCTCAAATGAAAGATGCAAAACTCCGTCGTTCAAAAGTAACCGCAAATATTACAAATGGAAAATCTACTATTCCGGATTTTTCTGTAACTGGTTCAGTGGTAACTTTCCAAGGATGGTTAATTGCTGATCCAGACGCACGTGGGGATGACGTACAATTGCCCGAACTAAATGTCGGAGATAACTTAAATCTCTTAACTCTTCAATCAATAGAGAAGCAAACTCAACCACCTTCTCGTTATACAGAAGCTGGTTTAATTAAAGAACTTGAAAAGCGTGGTATTGGTCGCCCTTCTACTTATGCGTCTATTATTTCTACAATTGAAGACCGTGGTTACGTAAATAAAATAAATAAAGCATTACACCCAACGGACACTGGTGAAGTTGTAACTACATTTTTGGAACAAGAATTAGGAAAATATATTTCTGATACTTTCACAGCAGATATGGAAGATAAATTAGATGACATTGCTAGTGGTAAGACAACTTATTTAAAAACACTTTCTGATTTTTATGGACCATTTTTGAAAGATGTTAAAAGTAAAGAAAAATTAGAGAAAGCTACAAATTTAGGTGATGCACCGGACGATTTATTATGTCCACTCTGTAAGTCAAAAATGGTGGTTAAGTTAGCTCGTAATGGAAAGTTTTACTCTTGTTCAAAATATCCAGACTGTATGGGTGCTCGCAAATTAGATGGTACCGTTCTTGAAGGTCCAAAGAAACTCGGTAAGGCATGTCCTAAATGTGAGAAAGGAGAATTAATGGAGCGCGAAGGACGTTATGGAAAATTTATTGCTTGTTCTAATTATCCAAAGTGTAAATATATCGAGCAAGATGAAGAACAAAGAAAAGCAAATTCAACTGGTGTAAGTTGTAATAAATGTAAAGACGGATATATGGAAGAAAGAAAAGGACGTTTCGGAGTATTTTATTCTTGTTCAAATTATCCAGATTGTAAACATATAATTAAAACTCGTCCAACAGGAAATAGATGTTCATATAAAAAAGCTGATGGAAGTATTTGTGGAGAGTTAATGATGGAGGGAACCAAAACTATTCCCGAAAGATGTAGTGATAAAACTTGCCCGAACCATAATCCACACAAACTAGGAAAATAGTTAAAAATAGGTAAGAGAAAATAAAGTTAAGAGGAAAGAGAAAATGCTGGTGGCCGCGAAGCGGCCACCAGCATTTGTATTACTCTTTCCTCTAAACTCTTCCCTTTATTTCCTATTTACTATTTACTCTTTCCTAATTAC
>CAILKS010000016.1 GCA_903834855.1 uncultured bacterium
AGATTCCATATTCTATACATCAATTATATCAATGAAAAGCTGAAAAAGTGTTGTAAAACAAAAGGAAAGTGGGGATAACTAATTAAGACAAAATTATCAATTATCAATTATCAATTATCAAAGGGGTGCGGAATACGGGACTAGACTAATTTTCAATTATCAATTTCCAACTCGCCTGCCGGCCGAGGTAGGTTGTAGTAGGTAGCTTAGACACAACTAATTATCAATTATCAATTTTGCAATTATCAAAAGGTGCGGAATACAGGATTCGGATAATTATCCCTGTATCATGTCTTCCATTTTGAAAATTGATACTTGATACTTGAAAATTGTATTTTTCCACCCTAATACTAACTTTCGGGATTTATTAAGAGTTTAAAATACATTGTTAATATTAAGTTTTTAAACTATTGTATTAATACTAATTTAAACATAAAAATATAATGAAATTTGTCTTAATGTGATATTTTATATCCTATCACATACCTTAAACCTATTTTTATAACTAGGAAGGTACTTATAAGCCCCCGTTATCTATTTCAACTTTTTGCTCTAAAATAGTCTCCTGCTCTCCAAAAGTAAATCCAGCTTTTATCTTCTCTCCATCTAAAACTTTTGGTAACCAAAATATATCGTCTGGCCACATTGTGGTATACGGTAGCTCATCAGCTTTGTACCAAGCTGGAGACATCTCTTCACTTTCTATTGGTTCCCCTTCCCAGCTCTCTGTAATGTAAATATGAACGAGCTGATTATAGTCGGGTTTAAATTTAAAAGAGAAAGCAATCTCTCCAACTTTTTGAAGGTCACTCGCTGTAATTCCAATTTCCTCTTTCGCTTCTCGAATCGTCGCATCTTTAATACTTTCCCCGTCTTCAACTTTTCCACCAACACCATTCCATCTACCAATACCAAATCCCCTTTTCTTCATAGCTAGACAAACTTCTGTTATTTTCCCATCTGTCTTTTTTACCAGAAAAAGTAGTGTAGAGTTTTTCATATAAACAGTATAACTTAAAGTGCGGAGAATGTGAGAATATCCTACAAGTTTCATGCCGCCATCGCTCCATGAACTAGCATACCGTCTAAAAATGTGAGAATCGAACAACCTTCGTTCGCTTCACTCACTTTCGGTTTCGAAACCCCTCGGTTTCGATTCTTCCGCCACGGGAAAACTAAACACGTTTTCCCGACCCCTTTCCCTGTTCGAATCTCACATTCTCCGCACAACAAAATTCCCCGCGTAATCGCGAGGTTATTTTGTAAGTGCGGAGAATGTGAGATTCGAACTCACGGACCTAATAAAAGGTCGACGGTTTAGTAAACCGTTGGTTTAAACCACTCACCCAATTCTCCATAATTTTATTTTAACACGAGAGGATTCGGTCACCACTTTTGAGACAGGAGGATTCGGCTACAAATAAATTTTTGTCGCTAATATTAGTCGCCTCACAGATAATTTTCTGCTGAAAATTTCCGCGAGCCCTCCTCGGCTCGTCAGCCTCCGGCCTTGCGAAGTGAGATTAGCTCACTTCTCACCCGCCGCTCGTGATTTTTCTTGCTAGAAAAATATCACTGCGCCCATTCGAATCCTCACGTACAACACGCAGGTGTTGTACTTCGTATCCGCAAAGTTTTGGCTTCGCAAAAACATTTGGCGGAGACGAGAGGATTCGAACCTCCGAGGGGTTTAATCCCCTGCCTCTTTAGCAAAGAGGTACGTTAGACCACTCTGACACGTCTCCATTCTTCTTATCAGAATGACGTTCATTCTAACATATTTTAACTGTTGTTTCTATACACATTTTTTGTATTGAAAGAAACTATTAACCCACATGGTAATATAAAGTATGACAACATTAATTAACGAATCAAATCCATTTACAAACGCCCTATCACAGCTATCTCGCGCTATAAAAGTTGTATCTTCAAATGAGGATATTATCAAGCGTCTCTCCTCCCCTGACCGCGAAATAAAGGCCTCTATTCCCGTAATTATGGACGACCATACGCTCCAAATATACGAGGGCTATAGAGTACAGTATTGCAATATACTAGGCCCCTATAAAGGAGGTATTCGCTTCCACCCAGATACAAATATAGACGAAGTAAAAGCTCTTGCTCTATGGATGACTATCAAAACTGCCGTCATGGATTTACCAATGGGTGGAGGAAAGGGTGGTATAACTGTTGATCCAAAAAAACTTTCTAAAAATGAACTAGAGAAACTTTCTCGTGGTTGGGTAAAAAAGTTATATCCAATTCTTGGACCAAATGTTGATGTCCCTGCACCGGACATGAATACTAACAGTGAAATCATCGGCTGGATGTCTGACGAATATAAAAATATAACTGGTGAAAAAACTGGTGCAACTTTTACTGGAAAAAGTTTAGACAATGGTGGCTCAGAAGGACGCACTCAAGCAACAGGACTTGGCGGATTTTATACATTTGATGCAATAAGGGCAAAAGCCGAGCTTCCCCTTTCTTGTAAGATTATAGTTCAAGGAATGGGAAATGTGGGTGGCTACGCGGCACAAATTTTCCATGATCATGGTCACGTTATCGTAGGTATGTCAGATTCAAAAGGTGGAATTATAAATCAAATTGGTCTTGATCCAAAACTTGTTGAAAGCTACAAAAAAGAACATGGCACTTTAGCTGGTTTCCCTGGTGCTATAAATGTAACAAATAACGAATTACTAACTACAGCAACTGATGTATTAATTCCTGCTGCACTTGAAAACCAAATCACACACGAAAATGCAAATGAAATAAAAGCAAAACTAATTCTTGAGCTTGCCAATGGCCCGACTACGCCTGAGGCAGATGATATATTATTCGCTCGTAATATTCCTGTTGTACCTGACGTACTTGCTAATGCTGGAGGTGTAACAGTATCTACATTTGAATGGGAACAAAATTTGAAAGGTGAACATTGGACAGAATCTGAGGTCTTGGAGAAATTAAAATCATCAATTCAAAAACAAACATTAACTATTTGGGATTCTTCAAAAGAATTAAACACTGACCTTCGTCGCTCTGCTTTCATTCTCGCCCTCTCTCGCCTCTCAAAAAAACTTTCCTAAGATTCTTTTGTTGAAAACAAAAAACGGAAGAGTGGTCTCTTATATTTTAAAGTATACGGTCTAAAATGTGCCTTAAATTCAGTAAACCCTTTCCAGCTTTTTGGCTGCCCTGGAGTCCACACTGGGCCAAAATTTGCAAACCTTATTCCCTTTTCTTTACAATTCACAAACCAATTATTTATAAGCCAAAGCCCGGCTTGTGCTGGTGCATTATCTTTATCCAAAAAAGCAGTAATATAATATGACTGAGAAATTTCTTTGTCATCAATGAAAACCATGCCAGCAACAATCTTATCATTCATGACATCCTTTAATGAATAAATACTTAGGGATTCTTTATTTAGATTAAAACGATGTCTCAAAGCCTCCATACTTTTATTGCGAGTTTCCTTTGGTCTTCCAAACTTTAAATAATAAGAAACGAAACTTTCCAAATCAAATTTTTCAATTTTATATTCTGTCTGACTGTCCCATTTATTTCTATATCTTTTTGCAGTATCTGACCAATCTTTCCAATAATCGTCCCCCGACAAATCAGAAACAACCGCAGTCGATAAACCAAAACCTTTTATCATTTGTCGCCAGCCTTTTGGCTTATAATCACTCGTCACTCTATCCCAAATAACTAAACGTAATCCTTTAAATGGTTTTAATTTTGGTTCATTGTCTCCAGTGTAATATTCAAAAGCAAGCAATCCAAAAACCTGTCTCATACCTATCGCCCCTTTTTCTAAAAGAATCTCCCCTGTTCTAAAAGAGCCTCTAAGAAATGTTTTCGACTGTCTCATATCAACAAACTCTCTTGGTAAAACTTTTTCTTCACTTCCAAATCCTATTTGTTTAAAAAGTGCTAATGTGTTTAATTTAAATTTCCAAATTTCTTCTTTGTAAAAATGTTTTGTAAAAGAGGAAAGAAAACTAACATGATTATAAATATTCACAAATAAAAACCCATCTTGATTCAAGACCTTTTTTAAATTAGACAAAAAAGTCTCATCTTCTAAAAATGCAGGTGGTGTGGGACCAGTAAACAAATCAACAATAACAATATCAAACTTCTCTGTCATTGTTTTTAATAATAGGAAAGCATCTCTGTGAGAAATCCTAACCAATGGAGTCATCGAAAACAACCCGAGACTTTTTGCTATATCAATCATTACTTCATCCCACTCAACTACATTTATATTTGCCTTAGGATATTTTTTTTGTAATAATTTTATAATATTTCCACCACCTAGACCAAGTATTAAAATATTTTTTGCTTTAAAACCTTTTGGTATTCTCTTAAAAGCATTATTCCACATATCTATCAAATACAGCCCCGCTTCAAAACATTCATTAACAATGATCCTAGTATCAAATAAAAACTTCTCTACAATAATCCTACCGTTTTTCTCAGAGTTATATTCCTTGCGACTAAAGAAAATCATAATAGTTTACAGTATAACAGAATGCTTAAAATACAGTTTTGTAAATTAATTACTATTTTTTGCTATAATTTAAGCATAATAATAAATAATAATTATATGACTGACTTTATCGATTTCGTACGTTCTCAAGGAGTTGTTGGATTGGCTGTCGGATTTATTCTAGGTGGCGCGGTTAGTGATTTAGTAAAGTCGATTATTGATAATATAATCAATCCAATTATTGGTATATTTCTTAATCAAGCAGGAGGATTGATGCAAGCATCATTCACAGTAGCCGGTGCGACATTAAAATACGGAGCATTAATTAATACCCTTATAAACTTCATAGTCATAGCAGCTGTTGTTTATTTTGGTGTAAAGAAATTAAAATTAGATAAATTGGATAAGAAGGCATAGCAATAAACAGTTTCAAGTTTCCAGTTTCTAGTTTCCAGAAATACAAAATGGGCGCGCAAGGTAAACCTTGCGCGCCCACAACCACACGACCTATTTCGGTCGTTTACCTCCACGTCTGTTTGCAGAACGTTGATTGGTCTTCCAATTTTTGCGATCACCATTTTTCGTTTTTGGCATCGCACCAGCCGAAGCTTGGCGGAATTCAACGGCAGAAAGAGCGACAATCATAAGACCAGCAAGAAACGAAACTCTGTGATAAAGAAACATGAACATCTCCTTTGTTGAAGTTTCTAATAATCTAACACATTTAATTACAAAAACAAAAAGGGCGAACTGGTCACCCTTTTTCTTTAGCCATCAAAAATGGTCACATTGGGACACAGCGACCGCGCTGATAGCCATCTGGCCCGATTTCCCAAACAACTTTCATTGGCGGTTCGGGTTCTTTCTTTTTGGCCGGCTCACCTTTCGTGAAATATGCCGTAACCGCGCTGCCCCAAAAATCAACCAAAAAAAATGGATTCATCCTGAAGAACATAAAATACCCCTTTGAGGGAAGCCCTCTGATATTTTAGTATATACCCACAATACAAAAGAGCGAGCCTTGCGGCTCGCTCTTTTGTATTTACTCTGGTATGAGTTACATTACCCGTTAAGGCAAGGTACGAGATGTTACGAAGTTAATTCATAGCTATCTCGCTTATATCATCAGAACTAATTCTTTCCATAATTGCCATAACTTCATCGGGATAACTAGGAACTACTGTACCATTATAATAGTAAAGTTTTTCGGCTGTATCTTTTCCAGCATAGTAACGAGCAGTTTTAGCATTAGCACCTCCTAAGTTTTTACCTAGAGCGTCTATTGCATCACCGTAACTTTTGAAGTTATGTAATTTACATGACCCCCAACCGAATGGATTGTGACCACAAGCAGCTTTTCCACCAGAAGATTCACGTATAGCAATAGCAGGAAGTAAACGAAAATCTAGTCCATACTTTTCAGCAACTAAAACGAATGTCATACCAGTGCCCTCAAGTGGCATTGAACGATCCTTAAAATAAGTATCGATTGCTTCTGCTTTCTTTTCACGAACATCATCTACACTTACCACTACCTGAGTTATAGGAGCGGAAGATAGAGATCCAATATGTGAGGATATTGCGGCACTTGGGATGGCCATGAATGGCACAAACGCAAGTACTTGGCTCACCTTGTATAAGTATTTTGTCATAGTTTTCCGATTACGCTTCGGAAACGTGTGATTCTGGGAAAATAGTGAGTGAAAATTAAAATACCTTAGGTTTTTGGGATTTTTACTCTCGAAAACTTAGGTATTTACACGTTCACTATTGTGTGGTCATTGTAGCACTTTCCAACCCCTTTGTCAAGGATTTTACCATGAAAACAGCCATTTTGTCAATAATTTTTTGCTAAAAAACCTTTAAAATAAAGGATTATTTGCAAAAGGACAAAAAACGTGTTATTATCCAATTTATGCATATTTTGGGTCTAAGCTACTGGCTACAAGCTAAAGGCTGAGGTCTGTGCATTATTCGGCCCTATCGTCTATCGGTTAGGACGTATCCTTCTCAAGGATAAAAGCAGAGTTCGACTCTCTGTAGGGTCACAAACTGAAAAAATCGTGTGATACACTAAAACTTATGATTGACCCAGAATTAAAAACACATTTGGAAAATATTGAAAAGGAACTTGTTGATCTTAGGAAAGGTACCCATGGTCTAGGCCCCAATTTAATGAGAGGAATTGTTTATGGTGCTGGATATATAATTGGCGCTGTTCTAATAATTTTAATAATCGGTTGGATTTTAAATATAGTCGGTGTTATCCCCGCTCTTAGTAATCAAGTAAATGAATTTCGTTCAGCGTTACAACGTATAGGCGGACCAGTAAAGTAAAAATATATGACAACTCAAAAAGCAGATAAAAAATGTATAGTTTGTAAAATTGATTTAAATACTCAAAAGAGTTTTAAAGAACGTGAGGACTGGGAAAGTGTAAAATTTTGTAGTAGTAAGTGTAGGAAGATGACGGATGGGAAAAAGAGAAGGTAGGAAATAAGAGATTTGCCTACAAGTTTCGTCTCGTCGCCACTCGACGAACTCGCAGGCCGCCGCTCGTGGTTTCGCTTGCTAGCGAAACATCACTACGCCCATTCGAACCCCAACGAAAGCAAAGCAGTTTGCTTTCTCCGTTTCCGCTATTAAAAAAATCGAGGCTTATAAGCCTCGATTTTTTTAATAGCGGAAACGGAGAAAGCAAACTGCTTTGCTTTCGTTGGG
>CAILKS010000017.1 GCA_903834855.1 uncultured bacterium
CTCATAATCTCTATCCATATAATCTGCCAAATAAAGAAAGCCCTCATTTAACTTTCCACTTTCTTCTCCAGCTTTTACCATACTCACATAAAATGTGGAAAAAAGAGCTGGTCTTTTTGCTAAAGCATCTGACAGAGATATTCCACCTTCAATATCATCAGCAACACTCATTAACTCTGTCTGAAGGGCAATATTTTCATTTTCAGCAGCTAATAATCTAAAGGCTTTCAATGCAGAAACTCCAGCTTCAAAAAGTGTAGCGATTTGTCTAGAAAAAATAACAATATCTTTTTGATGAATCTTTGGTTTGAACAACTTTAAATTAGAAAAATTAATTCCAGGAGATTCTTCATTTTCAGTTATATTTACAATAGTTAATCCCTTTTTTTGAATTAAAGAAATGGCATTATCAAGAGAGGTGCTACTTATTTCAGCTTCTGTTTTTGTTCCATCCTGACTAATTGCGGTGTAATGAAAAATCATAATTAATTAAATAAGTCTCTCAAATATACTTTGACGACGAGCAAAGGCGTAAGCATCTTCCTTGGTAACTTCTCCACTACGAACAAGATTAGCAAGATATCTATCAAGGTCAATCATACCCTCTTGTGAACCAGTCTCAATAAGTACATCTATTTCATGAGTACGTTTTTCACGAATAAGATTTGCTACAGCTGAAGTATTTAATAAAAGTTCAATAGCTGGAACAAGGCCACCAGAAATACGAGGAACTAAGCGCTGAGACAGAATACCAATTAATGAGGATGCTAACTGTAAACGAATCTGATCCTGTTGCTCCCCTGGGAAACTATCTATAATACGGTCAATTGTTTGTGCTGCAGAATTTGTATGAAGAGTGGACAATACTAAATGTCCAGTCTCCGCGGCAGTCACTGCTGTAGCTATTGTTTCTTTATCTCGCATTTCACCTATCATGATTACGTCTACATCTTGTCTGAAGATATGAACTAATGCATCATTAAAACCTTTTGTATCAACTCCTACTTCTCGTTGTTCTATAATAGCTTTATCTTGATCAAATCTAAATTCAATAGGATCTTCAATTGTTACAATATGTCTCTTTGATTCACTATTAATTAAAGATATCATTGCGGCTAAAGTTGTAGATTTACCTTGTCCAACTGGTCCAACAACTAAAAAGAAACCTTGTTTTTCACGACTAATTTGAACGATTTGATCAGGTAAGTTAAGCTCTGCTAGGCTTTTTACTTTAGGTATTAAACGGAGCGAAATCGAAATAACACCATGTTGAAATGAAGCATTACCTCTTAAGCGATATTCTTTTCTATGTTCATAAGAAAAATCTAATTCTTGGTTAACAACAAAATTAGTCAATGTTTTTTCACCAACCATTTGTCTTAAAAAGCCAAGAGTGTCTTCTGCATTTAATTCTTTTTTTCTTGTAAGAGGAATTAGATCACGATTAACACGCACAGTTGGAAAAGAACCAACTGTTAAATGTAGGTCTGATCCAGCTTCTTTAACCAGAGTCATTATTAAATCATCAAGTTCGGATTCGTAATTCATAGGGGTAGATATTAGATTTTAGACATTAGATTTTAGATGTCCACAAGCAATTCATATTACATTAAAAGTATACCAAGGATACAAGCATATACAATTGTATAACTCACAGTGGCACAGGAAATAGTTAAGAGAAATAAAGGAAAGAGCAGTACAAAATTCATTTTTATTTTAATTAAGCACAAGAAAATGATTTAGCTACAAGGCGTGATAAGATTTTGGAAGAATCCGCCAGCTGGCGGAGTACTTAATAGTACGGCGACTGACAAAATCTCATCACAACGCAGTAGATGAATTATTTTATTATCACTAAAGGAAGCTTTAAGTCAAAAATTAAGATGCCTACGAGGCGTGGAGTGCGTGCAAGGAGGCGTACTTAATAGTACGACGACGAGCACGCGAGGCTCCACAACAAAGTAGGCGCTTAATTTTTGTATTTTTTAAGCACAAGAAAATGATTTAGCTACAAGGCGTGATAAGATTTTGGAAGAAGACGTACTTAAGTGTACGGCGACTGACAAAATCTCATCACAACGCAGTAGATGAATTATTTTCTTGCGCTTAAAGCTCGTTTATTTCGATAAACGGAATAACACCAGCTATACACTTCAAAATAGCATCCTCCTTCATAGTTATCATTCCCTGGGCGCGAGCTAAATTCCAGATTTCTTCTTCACCTTTTGAATGAAGCACTGCCTCTTGAATTTCGTTTGTAAAAGTTAACACTTCAAAAACCGGAACACGGCCCTTTGTCCCATTTGCATATGCTGCGTTTGGTTTTGCTTCATAAAGTGGGCTATTAAGTGCCATATTTGCTTTAAATTCATCTGGTAAACTCTTAAATGACTTTTGAACAAGCTCTGTTAATCCAGTATTCATTTCCATTTTACTTCCACAACCTTCTGCTATTTGTCTAGATAATCTTTGTCCAATCGTTGCAATAAGTGTCGGTGCAATAAGATAAGGCTCGATTCCCATATCTAATAAACGTGTTACAACACCAATAGCTGTGTTGGTGTGAATTGTCGAAAATACTAAGTGTCCAGTTAAAGCCGCTTGAATAGCAAGTTGGGCAGTTTCAGCATCACGAATTTCTCCAACCATAATAACGTCCGGATCTTGACGCAAAATAGAACGAAGACCAGACGCAAATGTATAACCAATTTCTGGAAATACTTGCGATTGATTCATACTTCCCACGTTATATTCAATTGGATCCTCCAAAGAAACCACATTGCGATGTTCGCGGTCAATTTCATTTAACATAGAATACAAGGTCGTTGTTTTACCAGAACCTGTCGGCCCGCAAATTAGTATCATTCCATACGGCCTAGCTAAGGCAGATCTAATTTCTTTCATCATTTGTTCTGAAAAACCAAGTTTGTCTATTGGGCGCACCCCTTTATAACTATCTAGAATACGAATAACTACTTTTTCCCCATAATATCCAGGAAAAGTAGATACACGATAATCAATAGTATGGTCACCAAATTTTGTACTAAAACGTCCATCTTGAGGTTTTCTTTTTTCATCAAGCTTCATCTGACAAAGAATTTTTACACGAGCAATAAGCATTGGATGAATTCTTGTTGGAAGCGAGGTGGCTGTTTCTAGTTGACCATCTAATCTAATACGCGCGCGAAGTGCTGTACCTGTATGTTCTATATGAATATCACTTGCAGCATTATCTATAGCATAACGAAGTATCACACTAAAAATATCTGGTACTGGTAATTTTGCTAAATCACCATCTATTCCACCTTCTATGTCAGTCAAATCTATATCATCTGTTTGTTCTTTCACCTCTTCATCTTTTGTTACATAAGAGATAGTTTGATCATCTATTTTAGAAGATAAAGTCGCCTTCTCTTCTAAATCAGATGAGGTTATGCCTAAATGTTTTTTAAAGGCTGCATAGGTAATTAAATAGACCTTATAAGCTTGATGATCTGTACCAAATAAAAACTGCAGACTATCTAATACATTTCCATGTTCAGGATCTACAATACCTATTAAAATTACTCCGTCTTTTAATTCAAGAGGTATCGCTAATAACTTCTTTGATTGTGTAACACTAATATATTTTGTAAGCTCTTTCCCCTCCCCGATTTCTTCTTTATAAATAGGAATACCATAAAGAATACTACGTACCTCTGTTACGTCTTCTACTTTTATATTTTTCTTAACTAAAATATCATCGACTAGAATATCGTCACGAACAGAAAGATCGTATTCTATATCTTTTGCCTCAAGTTCAGTTAATTTGTTTTGACTAACAAAAAGATCAAGTAAGAGCATGTTAACTAATTATCTATAGGGAGCAAATGGATTCTCTCGACCACGCACAGGATTTGGTGAAATTACCTCAGAAAAATCCTCAAGCTGGCGAGCAATACTACTATCCATAAAAGATAGAGGACCTAAAACAACACGATCTTCATTAATAACTTTGAAAAGCATAGTAAAATTTGGACCATACAATTGTTGACTTGTATTCTCTGTTGTTACAGGAGTTTGCTCACTTATTAATGTATAACCATAATATAAAGCACCTAAAAAAACACATAAAATAGTAATTTCTATTATGATACTTTTCTTTTCTGACAAAAAATTTGTTACTTGCATAGATTTTATTTTAAATAATATGTCTTTAGTGTTACTTTGAAATCAATTGGGTCATCTATTTTTGCTGGAACAGCAAACTTAACCGACTCTAAAGTAAATAATCTTAAACTATTTTCATAATTACGCATAAATTTTTTAAAATTTGAATATGTAGTTTTAACACTAAAAGAAATAGCGTAGGCACCTTTTAATTTATCTGTAGAAACTTCTTCAAGAACAAAAACATTTGCTAATGACATACCTGTAAGGTTTGCGATTTTATCCATTTCACTTAGAAGACGAATCTTCTCGATTTTTTCTGGTACCATCAACAGCATTTTTTGTTTATCTGTATCTTTTACTGCTTTATACTGCGAACTCAATTCATTACCTTGTTTAAAAAGATCATCTGCTTTACTTAGCGTATCTTTATATTGTGCTTCTGTCGCTATTAAAGTCTTTACACCACCTCTCTCAGGTGTCCATATAGAACCAACTCCACTCCATATAGGTCCTATAAAAATATAGTAGAGTGCAGCAGATGAAACTATTAGTAAAATGTTTATAAGTTTTGGTGACATATAATTAATTAGGCGTTGTGCTTGCCGTTATTTTTCTAGTTGAGGTCGCCGTAAGTGGATTAACTACAGTAGATGAGGCAAAAGAAGTTACTGGGGTTGACGTTGCTACTGGTATTAATATTCCTGTTTCTGGAATAGTAGGAGTTGTTTCTGTAGAAAGAACATTTTCTGGAAGTTTTCCTTGAATAAGGAAAGCCATTTTAAGAGTGAAATTTATTTCTCCGGAATTATCAAGGGAGATGTTATCGTAACTAATTGCAGGAACATAGTCTTTTTTATATTCATCACTATAAAAAGTATCTATCTGTTGAGCTATGGATCTGTAAGAAGGTGCGACAGCAAATACTTTTAAATCATAATTTTTATTTATATTGTTTTTTGTCAACTCAAAACCTTTATATGTTACTGGGTTTTCTATACTCTTTTCAAGAATTCTAAAAGCTGTACTAACAGACGTATGCTCATTTAATGTTTGGCTTACTACTTTTATTCGATTCGAAAGAGCTTTTATTTGTTCTAAGTTCATTTCCCCTAAAGTTTTATCTTGATCTTCTAGAACTTTCTTTTGGCCATCAATTTTTGAAATTAAATACTGTCTATAACCAAAAAGAACAACAGCTAGAAAGATTAAAAAACCTAAAATCATATACAAAATAAGCTGAAACCATCCAATTTTCATTTTTTCTATTCTATCACCAAGATTCATAGTGCCAAGCGGCATTATTGGCTGAATAGCATTTGCATCTGATTTTGTGTTTATAAGAGGAATTGAAGAAGTTTCAGTTTTTTCTGTTTGTATATTTTCCCCTGATTGAGTTGGTTTAAATGAAAACGGCATTGATTATTTGTTGGGAGTTAATTTTTTTAGAGCACATCCTATAGCAACTGCATAAGACGGTCCCACTTCAGCAATCATTTCAGCTAAAAATGGTGGCACTTCTATCTGCTCAAATGGTGTTGCCACTCTACCTGCTATATGAACTGTTTGATTATACACTTCAATTAATCCAGGTACACGAGACCCACCACCGGAGAGAATTATTCCCTCTATATTCTGATTATACTTTCTTTCGTACATAAGAGATAGACGGGCGACCTCACCAAACAGTGGATAACTAGAAAGCTCCATAATATCTTTTATGTAAGCATTAGATTTATCTCCTAAATAACCAAAAGATCTTTTTGTTTCTTCAGCTGTCTCAATTGGAATAGATAATGCTTTTGAGAGTTGAAGAGTGCCGTCCTGTGAACCCCTACTTATAACATGCATATCCAAAACAATTGATTGATAAGTTAAAGAAAGAGTTGTAAATTGTGCACCAATATCAACATATAAAACCATACCTTTAGCCAATGGACTAGACCCACGGATTAAACTATATCCATTTATTTCATACTCAACATTTGTAAGTTCCATTTTTTGAACCATCCTATCGTAATTAGTAAGTGTCTCATTATTCACAGCAGCAAGAACGACATTAGTCATTCTTTCCTCTGCACCAATATTAATATTTGTTGGTACATGCCACCAATCCATTTGTACTTCAGTTAATGGAATAGGAATATATTTACGAGCCTCGATTGGCATCATAGTACGCAATTCTTCATCTGAAACTTTTGGGACTTTTACTAAGGAAACATAGGCAGCAGATGGATCAATAGCAATTGTTGTATTTTTTGCTGTAATCTTTGCCTCTTTAAATAAATCCCTTAGGGCTTCAATGGTTTTTTCTTCCCCTAAGTGAACAGCTTGACCAGCCGCCATTTCTGCATATGGACCAAGGGCTATTTCACCATATGTCTCTAAAATTATTTTTTCTTTTTCACGTTTAAGTTGCACAACTTTAACAAAAGCTGAACCAATATCAAGCCCAACAGATTCCAAGATTTCATTTTTAGAAGAAAAGAAAAACATATATATATTTAAGTATACACTGCTTAAGCGAAGTCGAAAGTCTATAAAGTTCATAAAGTTAAAAGTGAATACGAATTCGTATCTACTTTATGAACTTTCAACTTTATGAACTAAACTTAGTCTATGTGGACTATTAAACTTTTAATATCAAAAATACTCTATTATTTTTTCCCATCTCGTTGTTATGTTTGTAAAAAGGAGGACAAAACTATATGTGATAATTGTATAAATAAATTTCCTAAAAACATAGATGTACAAGCCTTTTATATAAAAAGTATTTTTAGTTTCAAATATCAAGAAATTAAAAATATAATACATGCGATAAAGTATTATCACAGAAAAGATTTAATTAAACCTTTAGCTATTGTTGCGTCTAATGAATTACAAAAAGCTATCAACCATCAACCAGTAACCATTAACTGGGTCCTCGTTCCTATTCCAATGCCAACAATGAGAAAATATATGCGTGGGTACAATCAAGCTGAATTACTCGCAAAAGAAATATCAGAAATAATTTCAATTCCAATTAATAATAATCTAATAATTCGTGTAAAAAATCCTAAGCGCCAAGTAAAAACTAAAAATAAAAGTGAGCGATTAAAAAATCAACATAATAGTTTTAAAATTATTAATGATGTTTCTAATTTAGATATAATTTTAGTAGATGATGTAACAACAACTGGGGCGACTATTGATGAAGCTAGAAATATACTAATAAAAAATGGTGCGAACAAGGTGATAGCAATTACAGTAGCGCATTAAAATAGTTAA
Organism: uncultured bacterium; assembly: GCA_903834855.1. Taxonomy (GTDB): domain Bacteria; phylum Patescibacteriota; class Minisyncoccia; order Phycocordibacterales; family UBA5272; genus UBA11704. The sequence goes on from CAILKS010000017.1 coordinate 7,417, forward strand.
TAGGTAAGAGAAATAAAGTTAAGAGGAAAGAGTAAATACAAATACAGGACGACCGCGAAGCGGTCGTCCTGTATAACTCTAAACTCTCTCCTTTATCTTCTCTTAACTATTTTCCCCTAATTTCCTCCTAAAAATCCTCTGAAGAAATTCTTAAAACGCATTCCAACACCATCTCCAACTGATTGTCCAACACCATCAACAGATTCTCCCTTAACTTCACCAGTATTTCTTCTTGGCATAGGAGGAATATTACGGTCTGTACTACTTCCTACATTTTGACGATTACTGTCTGTGGTGCTTCCTATATTCTGACGATTATCATCTGTATAAATAGGCATTCTTGGGCCTGGAACTGGTCCATTATTTATTTTTCTTGTACCAATAACTTCTTTTATTTTTACTTGATATTCATAACGAATATTTTTTATTTTTGTCTCCATCTCTATGGCTAATGCTTTTATTTTTGCATCAGTTAATGAATCCCCTGTCATAGGAATTGGGGGTTGTCCATCACCTCTAACCTCACCATTGTCACCCCCTGTATTATCATCTTTCTTTTCTCCGTTAGTATCTCCTACCGAACCCACTCCTTTTATTCCAGATGGTTGTGGGGGTGTAGCTGTTGTTGGTCTTTGTGTAGGAATTACACGTCTCATCATATTTTCACGAATTGGTTTCTGTCCTTGTACCTCTACTTGAACTTGGGTTTGAGTTTCTGCATTTGCAAAAATTGTTCCCGCAACTAAAACTGCTGTTAACATTGTTATTTTTTTCATAAATTTTTAATTTTAATTATATTAATCTGTCTTTTTAGTATATCAAGAAAAGAATAAACTCACAGGTTAGTAGTTAGGAGAAAATACAAATATAATACCCGGCACCAAATAAGTAAAATTGCTTTAGATGCGAGGCGTACAAGATTTTTGTGACCAAAATGTACGAATAGTACTTTGCGGGAACAAAAATATTGTACAACAAAGCAGATGAAGTGATTTTACTTATTTGGTTAATTCTTCGATTTGAAGAATACGATCAACGTGACGCTCATCATGTGAAAAATGTGTTCCTAAAAATAGATCAATTGCTTGCTTGGCTTCATTTAACGAAACAAATCTTGCACCAATTGAAAGTATGTTTGTATCATTGTGTTCACGAGATATTTTAATTACGTCGAGCGGTCCTCCAGCATAAGTTACCGCGCGCACATGTGCATATCTATTCGCTACTACTGCTTCCCCTACTCCAGAACCACCAAAAATAATAGCAACTGATGGATCGTGCTCTGCGTCAAACTTTACTTTTTCTGCAGCTCTCGCCATATATTCTGGATAATCATCTCCATTTTCCAATGTTAAAGCCCCACAATCATAAACTTCGTAATCTACCTTTTCTTCAAGATATTTTTTAATTTCTTCTTTTAATTCAAAACCCGCATGATCAGTTGCTAAATAGATAGTTGACATAGTTACTGGTTACTAGTTAATGGTTGATAGTTTCTTAATAAATACAGTTAACATTTTCATAATTGAGTCTAATAAAAACATTAATTCATTATACTCTTTTTCAGTTATATAACCCAAATCTTTGACAAGAAGTACTTGCGTTTCTAATTCTGCTCCAGACCCTTGAGCAATTCTAAGAAAATTACAAAAATCTTTTTTACTACCTCTTTTACTTCCCTCCGCTATATTTGAGGGAATAGAAATTGAGGCTCTTCTTATTTGAGAAGTTAACCCATATATTTCATCTCTTGGAAATTTATTAGTCATTTTGTAAATAACTAATACTAACTGATATGATAAACTCCAAACTTTTAAATCTTTATATGTACTCATTGTATTTTTTGTATTTAACTACAAACCAGTAACCAGTAACTACTAACTTTTTATAGTCTTTCCTACTTTAGATACGTGCTCGACGAGCGTATTCGTATACCCCATCTCATTATCATACCAAGCCAAAACTTTTACGAGATTTCCACCAACTACACGAGTCATTTTTAAATCTGCAATTGACGCATATGGAAGCCCAACAATATCACTGGAAACTAATTCCTCTTCTGTTGCTTGGAAAATACTTGACCATCTAGCATCTTCACCCGCCATTCTTAAAATATTATTTACTTCTTCAGCCGTCGTATTTCTCTTTGCAATAAAAGTAATGTCTGCAATTGATCCAGCCGGTGTAGGAACACGAATAGATACCCCATCAAAAAGTCCTGTAAGGCTTGGAAATGCCTTTGTAACAGCAATTGCAGCACCAGTCGAAGAAGGTACGATGTTCTGTGCGGCAGCCCTCCCTTCACGAAAATCCTTCTTATTAGGCCCATCTACTATACCTTGTGAAGCAGTATAAGAATGCACTGTATTTAATATGGCTTTTTCAATACCAATAGCTTCATCTAAAATTGCAATAATAGGAGATGATGCATTTGTTGTACAAGAAGCATTAGAAGTAACTTCGCAGGTACCAAACTTTTCTTCATTAACTCCCAATAAAATTGTTTCCCCTTTTACACTTGTATCTTTCCCTTCCTTTGCTGGCGCAGAAATGACCACGCGCTTTGCTCCACCTTTCAAATGAGCAATTGCTTTATCATAAGTAGTAAATAATCCTGTTGATTCTACAACAACATCAACTTCTAAACTTCCCCAAGGAATAGCACTTGGATCTTTTTCTTGAAATACCCTAACTTTTGATTCAAATGCTCCACTAGTAATTAAATATTGTTCAGCCTCGTGAATTTCGGCCACAATATCATAAGGTGCCACTTTATAAACAGTGTCATATTGAAGTAAGTAAGCAAGATTATGTATATCTCCTAAATCGTTCACTGCGACCACTTCCATATCATCTCGCATTGCTGCAACTTTAAAAAATGCACGACCAATACGCCCAAAACCATTTATTCCCACGAGAAGTTTTTTATCCATATACAGATAGTATATAGCTCACTATAGATAGTTACTAGTTGATAATTAATTATAACAATGAAGATATTTCTGTTTCATCTGGCAAAGCCTCTTTGGATTCTAACAATAAATTCCTTACACCATTTAATTCCTCTTCAGTAAAAGACTCTGGACCGCCATTTATAAGACGATCTTTAATTTGATTCGCTGAATCGACAAGTTCATTTATTTTTGCAATGATTTCTTCATTTTGTTTTTTAGCAACGATATCACCAGAGAAACTAGATAATTTTCTAGTCACATATCCACCAAGCATAATAAACATTAAAATAGCTGGAAGAAGAAACGAAACATCATCAATAAATTTAAGTGAATTATAATATTTTAAAAGTATACTTTTATAAGTTTCTGTATTTTCAATATATCTCATTGGATCTAGTCCATTTTGTTTTATTTTTTCTTTAATATCAGAAAACCAGCCTCTTATACCGTGTTTTTCTTTTTCTGTCTTTCCTTTTTTGAATTCATCAAAATCAGTTTTTGGCTGTTCCATTTCTTTTATTAACTGTTCATGTTTTACAGGACTGTATCCAGTTATATTTCTCTCAGTTTCTTGGGCAAAGTGACCTGTTGTCACGCCAGCTAAAGCACTCAAAGAATAGGCAGCTACTCTAATTTTCATAAAATTCTTAAGCCTCAAATAGAGTTTCTCTTTTTTAGAAAGTGCCTCAAGATTTTCAATTAGTTGTTCCATATAAGATAATTATACATAAAATAATAATAAAAATCTTTTTTACTTATTAAAAGCAAATAAATTAACTTGATTGCTGTGGGCCCACGAGGAAACTGTTATTACTTTGGTATTTTATTTCATGCCTTTGGCGGGCTCACAAGGAATCTCCTACAAGTTTCGTCTCGTCGCCACTCGACGAACTCGCAGGCCGCCGCTCGTGGTTTTTTCTGCTGAAAAAACATCACTGTACCCATTCGATTCCTCACGCATGTGACGCAGGTCACATGCTGTGGGCCCGCAAATACTAAAAAGCAACATCAAAAGATGTTGCTTTTTAGTATTTGCGGGCCCACAAGGAATCGAACCTTGGTCTGCTCTTTTGGAGAGAGATATACTGCCTCTGTACTATAGGCCCATTTTATTCGCCAGAATTAGCTTACTAGCAAGTAAAGTACGTTTAATTCTAACATCAAAATACTTAATTTGCACACATCCCCTATATCCCTCTTTTATATTTATTCCTGATTCTTTTTTCGTAAATGTTTTTGTAAATTTTGTTTCTGGAATACGAGTAACTTTTGACCAAAATAACTTTTCTTCTTTCTCATTATGATAACTATGCAGCTGCATTATTATTCTAAATTTACTTTCATTCAATTCGAAACTATGTCTTAATGTATGAAGGAAAATTTTAACCAAAATAGGGTCTGAGTTTGTAAACTCCAGAACACCAAAATTACTCTTTCCCCCTTCACACTCATACGAAATAGAGGCAATTAAAAAAGCAATATTTTTATTTAGAGAAAAATTCTTTAACAGGTCTCTGGCAACTGAAATTGCATGACTTTGTCTTTCTTTTCTTTTATTAATAATTGATTCAACTGCCTTCAATCTCCCTTGTATATTTTTTTTAATTAAAATCTCCTTAGCTTCATTATTTAGCACAAGACTTCTAACAAGAAGAGAAACAGTGCTTGGGGCAACATTAACTTGTTTAGCTATTTCTTTAATAGAAAAACCTTTTTGCCTTAATTTCTTAATTTGTATTTTAATATGACTACTTATCATAGGATACATATATTATATACTGGGTTCAAATATAATACTGTTGATAATAAAAATAAAATCTGCACA
>CAILKS010000018.1 GCA_903834855.1 uncultured bacterium
ATCCGATACAGTTTGTTTTTCCACCAAACGAGGCAACTCTTCCATCCATGGCCTTGTATAAGGGCTAATAATATCCTTGCCTGGCACTGGGCAACTGCTATCAGCCCAAGCTGACCGTAAGCTTAAGCCTGGTATTGGCAATAAAAGGCCAGTGGTAGCACTCAGCATCCCCATTTTAAGCAGATCCCGTCGGCTCAACCCTGCTTGGGTAATTTCTCTGTGCAAATCCATCGTCTTTTGAACTAGTTTTTGGTGATAGCTCATTTTTGCTCTCCTTCTCAAATCATTCCAATGACATTTCCATAACCTGTTGTATTTTTCATAACTAGGTAATGAATAGTTAATTACTTAACTGCATCCTTAAGTGCCTTTGCGGCTGAGAACTTTGGAACCTTTGTTGCTGGAACTTTAACAGTTTCACCAGTCTTTGGGTTACGTGCATCGCGAGCCTTACGGTGCTTTACAACGAACTTTCCAAGTCCTGCGATTGCTACCTCATCTCCCTTACTTAGGGTCTTGATGATTGATTCAATCATTGTGTCAACAACTGCTTCAGCTTGTACTTTTGTTGTACCAAGTGTTGCGTTTACTACCTCAACGAGTCCTGCTTTGTTCATATGAGTTAATGTTATGATATCGTGTTTCCTAGGACAGCGATACCAAAAAATAAATTTATTAATTTTCCTCGTATGCCGTTAGCAAACGATAGGATAAAATAAGTATATACCGCATGGTTTTTTTGGCAAGCCTAATAAACACATTAGATGTTTTTGTCAAAAACACTAAATAATAAATAAAATTTATTTTGTTTATTATAATTTTTATTTTTGTTTTAAATAAAAACTCTTTTATCAAAAAACCCTTTATTTATAATAGTTTTATTAGTTTTACTGATTCACAAAAGAACGGCACCTTCGGTGCCGTTCTTTTCTAAAACTTTTTATATTCTCACTTTCGTTAACCAAAGATTACCCCAGATACAAGGCGTAGGAAATTTTTACGACCAAGACGTACAAGCGGTACGTTGCGTGGAGAAAAAATTTTCTACAACGCAGTAGGTGGGGTGATATTTGGTTAACGAGCGAATTCGATGGCGCGACTCTCGCGTATAACATGAATTTTTATTTCTCCTGGGAATCTTAATTCCTGTTCTACACGAATAGCAATATTTCTTGCAAGATCTCTTGCTTCTAGATCATTCACAAGGGCAGGGGTTACGAAAACACGAATCTCACGTCCTGCTTGCAATGCATACACCCTATCAATGCCCGAAAATGACATCGCAAGGGCCTCTAAATCTTCTAGACGTTTAATGTAACGTTCTGCTGTATCACGACGTGCTCCAGGGCGCGCACCAGATATAGCATCTGTTACTTGAACGAGGACACTTTCAATAGTTTCGTATGGATATTCTTCATGATGGGATTGCATTGCTTGTATTACTCTTTCATCAACTTCATATTTCATTAAAATTTTTCTTCCAATCTCAACATGTGTACCTTGTATTTCATGGTCTACAGCCTTTCCAATATCGTGAAGAAGAGCTCCTGCTTTTGTAACATTCACATCTGCCCCTAATTCTTGCGCAAGCATTCCTCCGATATGAGCCATTTCCACCGAGTGATCAAGAACATTTTGACCAAAACTTGTACGGAAATATAATCTTCCAATGATTGGAATAAGTGCGTCCGGTATAGAAAGTAATCCACAAGCAAGTACAGCCTCTTCACCTTTTTTTCTAATAAAAACACCTATGTCTTTTTTTGCTTTTTCCAAAAACTCCTCTATTTTCACAGGTTGAATACGGCCATCTTTAATTAACATTTCAAGAGCATTTACTGCAATAGCTCTACGAACAGAATCAAAACAAGAAACAACAATAGCGTTTGGAATTTCATCAACAAGAAGTTCTACACCTGACAACCTCTCGAAAGTTTTAATGTTTCTTCCTTCTTTTCCAATTATTTTTCCTTTTATTTCCTCATCTGGTATCTCAACATTTGAAGATGTAAATGAGGTTACATTTCCATTAGCTAATCTATAAATACAATTAACTAAAATATCTCGTGCTTTATCTTCCAGTATATTTTCACCATCGCGAGAAAGTTTTAAAGTGCGAGAACGCAAGTCTTCTTCACTCTCTCTTTCAATTTTAGAAATTATAATTGATTGTGCTTCTTCTTTTGTTAAATCTGCCACTCTTTGTATTTCTTTTTCAGCTTCTTTCTCTTTATTCTCTAAACTTTCTTTTATTGTTTGCAATTCTTTTGACTTTTCACGTAAAGAAATTAATTCTTTAGAAACCATTTCATCACGATGAGCTAAATCTTGTTCACGTTTGTCTAATCTTTCTTCTTGTTTTGTAATTCTTTGTTCAGTTTTCTTGGCTTCATCACGAATAACCATAGCTTTAGCTAGTGCTTCTTCTTCAATTGCATTGGCTTCACGCTTAGCTTGCAATAACTTTTCTGCAATATCAGCTTCAATTGATCCACGACGAGAAACTGCAACGTAGTGGCGTGCAACATAACCGACAAAAGCACCAACTAAGCCAGTAAATAATACTTTAATAATTAAAATAGGGGACATATTTGTACGAGTAAGGGCAAAACCTTCGGTTTTGCCCTTATATTTATTTAACGACTTTTGGTTTCATTACATGATCAACAACACCGTATTTCTTAGCTTCTTCAGCATTCATCCAGTAATCTCGGTCCTTATCTTTCGCAACTTTTTCATAAGTTTGACCTGTTGCATCTGCCATCATTTTTGTAAGTTTATCTTTTAAGCGGAGTATATGCTTTGCGGTAATTTCAATATCTGAAGCTTGGCCTTCAACACCAGTTAGAGGTTGATGAATCATGACTTCAGCATTTGGAAGTGTGTAACGCTTTCCTTTTGCGCCTTGAGATAAAATAGTTGCACCCATAGAAGCTGCCATTCCAACACAAACTGTTGAAACGTCAGGTTTTATGTGATGCATAGCATCGACAATTGCAAGACCAGATTGAATTTGTCCACCAGGGGAGTTTATATAAAGAGTAATTTCCTTTTTTGGATCTTCAGCTTCAAGGAAAAGTAGCTGTGCAATAACAATATTTGCAACATCGTCATCAATTGGACCCGCCAAAAACACAATTCTTTCTTTCAAAAGACGTGAATAAATGTCATAAGCACGTTCGCCGAATTGGCTTTTTTCAATAACTGTAGGAATTAACATAGGTTATAGGTGTTAGGTTGTAGGTTTTAGTTAATACAAAACAAAAACAACTAAACCCTTTAAAACTAACGATATTTAATAAATAAATAGAAACAGATAATCAAAAACATCTTAAAAATCAAGCGGTATCTGGAGAGCCCTTTCGTAGCAGGATATTCGAACTATACCATGATTTTAAAAGACTGAAACGATTGACAAAACGTATTAAATGTGCTATAATCGTACCTGTAGTGAAGGGTAGCTTTCCGAAAGGGAAATCACATGAAAACCTTCACGCTCTTTGATTTAATTTTCAACATTATACGGCTAGGAGGCCAAAATGAATAACTGGATTTCAAGGATTGCCTTCTGGGTGATTCTAACCGCTTGCGTAGCAATACCAAGCTACGTAATTCTCGAGGCTGCGAATGCTTTGGGAAACACTGTACTTGCTGTCAGCGGGGCAAGTCTTGTTTTCTTTCTGACATCAAGACCAGGCGGCTGGATCCGAGCAAATATGTGGCTAGCAGTAGCTGTCGTTTCTGCTTGGGTCTCGGTCATGAGTTGGATGTTTTGGATTATTATCCATTCTACTCTTATGGGCTGGCTGGCTATCATTGCATTGGTTGTTGCTATCATTTGTTTCATCAGGCACATGTGCTTGATGAGAAATTGGTGCCAACAACTCAATGCGTGGTGGGCAGCAACTGCTTGGCCGGCAATCCGCGCAACGGTAACAAGGTTCACTGCCTGGCTCCGCGGTCCATTCCTTCGGGGGGTAAACGCTGTGGCACAGACGATATGGAATGCTCTGAGCTTCATCGCTCAAAACATCCGAATCGCCCACGTACAGTGGATACTACTTCTTGTAAGCGGCTATGGCCTATACCATTCAATCTTCCAAGGTCCGCTTTGGATATCAGTATGGTGGTGGGCTGCACTGTTTACATTCGCAATCCTTTGGCTCTTTGCTGAAGCGCGAGCAATGGTGAGAGCTGTTGTCCAACGCCTGTGGCGTGCACACGTTGCCAACTGGAACCGGATTCCTGGTTTCTGGCAGTTTATACTGACAGCTTTGGCCGTAGGTTGGATTTGTCTTTGTTTCTGGCTTCTTTCTCTTTGGAAACACGGGGAATTATTCGCTGGGCACAACGTCGATCTAATCGGTGTCGGAGGTGTTTTCCTTGCTGGTATTGGTATTGGTTGGGTTCTCTGTTCAGTTATGGCTGGACATGGGCCGCGACCACCTGTACTTCCACAAGTCAACCGGCGTGGACGTCGGGCGGGAGCAAACCCGTAAACAAAGCATTTGCTAGACCAAGCTGGTCTAGCCACGGAAACGGCGTTCGATTTGATTTATCCGATTGAACGCTGTTTTTTTATGTAAAATAGTAAAAATATTAAAATTAAACACTAGTTTTGTATAAAAATATAAAGAGGTGGGGGGATTCTTGCTAAACAAGAAAGATTTTTCAAATCTTTTTGTGTCGTCTCTCGGACTAAATATAAAAGACTACTTTTCTATTTTGCTCCTCGTTAGCCACAATAAGAAAACCCCACTCTCCTGAATCATCAATGACTGATGTGCAGATATAGAGGAACCAAAGCACTTTAATATAAAAATGTCTTTGATAACTCAGGAGAGTGGGGTTTCAAGAGGGTTTGTTTCTACATGGATTTTCGCAAACCAGATAGTTAATAAATTCAACCTTTGATTTTATTGTATTGTAAGACAGGTCATTAATTTTAAACTTTTAGACCATATCTCGAATGAACAGCTTTAGTATTAGATTAATAATGGATTTCGGAAAACTATATTTCCTATTACTCATAGGCGAGAGTGTTTTCATCCAATCCTTTTTTAATCTACTACTCTGTCCTTAATAATACTACTATGTCTTTAATGCGCAAGGGGGTACCTGTGGATAACTGTCCCTTATAAAAAATAAAACTTTTTTGTAACAAAAATTATCAAAAAAGATTGTCCCTTTCTAAGCATTGCAATGTCTCTTTACTCTTTGTAGAGTAAGACTAATGCGATTACATCGCTTCTACATAGAACAACCCCTTGGTGAAGAGCTTGTCGTAGAGCAAAGTGAACTTGTGCATCAGTGGATATCTGTTTTTCGCTATCAATGCGAAGACGAGGTTGTGCTTTTCTCTTCCGCCAATGTTGGTGTTGATTATATTTATCGTATAGCATCTGCTAATAAAAAAGTGGTAACACTTTCTTTTGTGTCAAAAGAAAAAAATATATTACCAAAGAAAGAAATAACTTTGTGTATGGCTATTGTTAAAAAAGATACATTTGAAAATGTAGTTAGATATGCAACTGAGCTTGGTGTTTCAAAAATAATTCCAATACTTGCTGGCAGGTCGGAGAAAAAGAATCTTAACTTAGAACGGTTGAATAGTATTGCTAAAGAAGCATCTGAACAGTCCGGTAGGGGAACTGTGCCTTTTATTGGAGATATCCTTTCATTTAATGATGCTTTGGTACAAACAGAAGGTGATACAAATATACTTACAAGTTTATATGGCGAAAATTCTTTAGAATTAGCGAACAATGGTTTATTAAAAAATAATTTAAATATTTGGATTGGCCCTGAGGGTGGATGGACGCCTGATGAAGAAAAGCTAGCTAAAGAAAATAACTTTGTTTTAATGAAATTAACTGAAACTGTTTTAAAAGCAGATACCGCCGCAGTATGTGCTTTAACTTCGTTAGTGTTAAACTAATAGTCCCCAGAAGAATTAACAGTCGGGGAATTTAAACTTTTTTATTTTATTTCTATGAAAATCAATTATCAATTGGTGTCGCGTGTTTTAATTGCATTACTTTTCGTAATGGCAGGCATACAAAAAATTATGGGATTTAGTGGAACAGTTGGATACATTGGATCTCTTGGTATTCCAGCTGCAACACTTGTGGCTATACTTGTTATAATTATTGAAGTTCCAGTAGCTCTAGCTTTTGCTTGGGGATATCGTCTTTGCACAACAGGTGCCATTTTAGCTATATTCACAGTTCTAACAATTGCCCTTGTTCACAATCACTTGCCAGGGGATATGGTTATGATTTTGAAAAATATCGCAATCATTGGTGGTATATTAGGTGCTATGACTTGCTGTGATTGTGGAAAGTGCCCAGTTGGAACTTGTGTTAAAAAAGCTGAATAGTTAAATTAATGTGCAAACACAAAAGCGAACCCGTAAGGGTTCGCTTTTGTATTTTGTTTATATTTTTATTACTTACAGATTTTCTGCTTACGTCAGCCGAGTCAGAAATTAGATGAGATACTTTTGTATTTCAAAGGTCAGAAATTATTCCAGATACGAGGCACGGAGTGCGTGCGAGGAAACGTAGTTACTGCTACGTTGACGAGCACGCGAGGCTCCGTAACAAAGTAGATGGGATGATTTATGAACTTTGCTCAAGGAACTTGAGAACTTTTTCGTTTGTGAGAGCCTGATACAGGTACCCCTTCGCTCTCTCCTCATCCACATCCTGCATCTGCGTCATCAATCTAACTAATTCGACTTCAACTTCTTCTTCAGTTGCAATTAATTTTTCAGCTTCAGCAATTTTATGCAAAACAAGTTGACTCATTGCACGTTTGCCAGCATCTGTTCTCCAAGAAGCTTTCATTTCTTCTTCAGTTTTCTTTGAATGAGTAAGATAGTCTTCCCATGTTCCACCATAACGAGTAACATCGGCTTTCATTTGTGAAAGCATATTACTCAATTCATTTTCAATTATGGCATCTGGCAATTCTGTTTTTGTTTCAGCAATCAATTTCTCCATAATTGCAGCACGACGCTTTTCACGTGACTTCTGCTCCTTCTCAAGCTTCATATTCTCTCCGATTTTTGTACGTAAATCATTTAAAGTTTTAAAATCATCTCCAAAACTTTGAGCAAATTCATCATTTAATTCTGGAATTGTAACTTCGTCTTGTGAGTGGTCATGTCCTTCATGGTCCGCGTGATCATGACCTTCATGCTCATGAGCATGCTGATGTGAACGACCTTTTCTAAGTTCTTCGACAACATCATCAATATCTTTATCTGTTACTTCAATTTTTTCCTCAACAACAACTTCCTTTGCAGTATTTTTATAAGAAGGGAGTTCTACTTCTGGAATAATAGGAACAATCATAGTTAACTCAAGTGGATTTCCTTTTGCTAACTTTGTGATAGTAACTTTTGGATCAGCAACTGGATTAAACTTGTGTTCTTTAATTGCTTCAACATAAGCATCTCGAAGTGCTATATTTGCCATCTCTTCTAAAATAGTCATTTCGCCATATTTCTTAATAATCATATCCTCTGGAGCATTTCCTTTGCGGAAACCATCTATTTCAACAACTTGCTGAATAGCTTTGAATCCTTTTTCGCGATAAGCTTCGAAAGCTTTTTCATCAACGACAACGTCTAGCTGTATTTCTGATTTTGGGAGTTTTGTAAGTTTTATTTTCATGTTTGGGGTAGTTGGTGGTTACTAGTTACTGGTTTATGGTATACGATTAAATACGACACTGGATTCCAAATCAAGTTTGGAATGACACACATCAAACACAAAAATAGTTTTAGGACTTTTGAAATTCTTTTTTGTATAGTTCTATGGACTCCATAATCACTTCCTTTGATGCCTTTGCATCTCTAATTGTAGGAATTGTTACAACTTTATTTTCAATAGTCTTATAAGTCAAAAAGAAGTGTTCAATTTCTTTTATTGTGTGCTCATTTATATCTCCAAGATCATTAACTTTTTTGAATCTGACATCGTGAACAGGTACGGCAATAATTTTTGCATCACTATCTCCTCCATCTATCATGTCCATTACCGCAACAGGTCTTGCTTCAACTAAAATACCAGGAACAAGAGGATATGTTGTAAGTAATACGACATCTAGTGGATCTCCATCATGCCAATGAGTTTGGGGTACAAAGCCATAATCAAAAGGATAATCCTGAGCAGTCTTCATAACACGATCTAGTTTTATAAGACCTGTTTTTTTATCAATTTCGTATTTATTTTTTGAGCCTTTGTTAATCTCAACAATAACATTAATTTCATTTGGAATATTATCTCCGTGAGAAATATCGTGTAGTAAATTCATAGGGGTAGGTTATGGTTACTGGTTAATAGTTACTAGTATAATGCAAAATTACTTTGTTTCTTCTTTTATCTCTTCAGCAACAGGGGATTCTTCTGTAGTTTCTTCAGTTACAACTTCAGTTGAGGCTTCAATTTCTGAATTCTTTGGAGCTGACTCCTCAGTTACATTAAGAGATTCTAAAACTTCAGCAACTTCTTCAGAAACAGTTTCATTTACAATTTGATTACCTGTAAACATGCCTTCTTCATCAGCTTCTGCAATAGTTTCACCGCCAGAAATGATATCGATTTTCCAACCGGTTAATTTTGCAGCAAGGCGAACGTTTTGCCCTCCTTTTCCAATAGCGAGTGATTGTTCATCACGAGAGACTGTGACAACCGCTTTCTTTTCTTCTTCGTTTAATTCAATAGAAAGTGCTTTTGCCGGAGAAAGAGCTGTAGCGATAAATCTACGAGCATCCGGTGACCATTCAATAACATCAATCTTTTCACCTGATAATTCATCAGTAATAGCTGAAACTCTAACGCCACGTTGACCAACACATGCACCGATTGGATCAACTCTTTCGTCATTTGATTTAACAGCAATCTTAGAGCGGCTCCCAGGTTCACGAGCAACAGCAACGATTTCTACAACACCATCTCCGATTTCCGCACTTTCATTTTTGAAAAGTTCTATCAAGAATTTTGGATGTGTACGTGAAAGTCTGATAGAAAGTCCGCGGAAACCTTCTTCGATTGAGAACAAGAAAGTTTTTACTCTCTCGCCTGGACGAAGTCTCTCTGAAGCGATTTGCTCTTCAAATGGAAGTATAGCTGTTGTACGTCCAAGGTCGATGAATACTGTTCCACGTTCAATACGTTGAACAACACCAGAAACAATTGTGTTTTGTTTGTCAGTAAATTCACCAACTATTGACTCACGCTCTGCTTCACGAAGTTTTTGAACGATAACTTGCTTTGCAGTTTGAGCAGCGATGCGTCCGAAATCATCTTTATCATCAAGTGGGAAAATAATTTCCTCACCAAGTTCTGCATTTTTCTTGAAAAGTTTAGCGTCTGTCAAAAACATATGACGCTCCTCATTAAAACGTGGAAGAAGTTCTTCACCTTCCGCTACGGCTGGTTCAGGTGCTGACTCTTCTTCTTCACTTAAAATACGAACAGTTGTTTCATCAACAACTACTTTTACTTGTTCAAAACGTGTCTCACCAGTATCGAAATCAATATTACAACGTACCAATTGGCCACGCTTTCCATATTCTTTTTGATAAGCTGCTGCAAGAGACTTTTCTACTGCATCAACCACTTTTTCGTGTGAAATCTTTTTTTCTGTTTCGAGCTGTTCTAGGGCTATCTTTAGTGCTTTAATATCCAACATATATTTATAAATAAATATCTTCAGCCATCTGCTTTGTTATGGAGCCTCTCTCGCTCGTCAACGTAGTATTAACTGCGTCTCCCTCGCTCGTTTCTCCATGCCTCGCATCTGGCCGAATATCTTTATTTCTATTAAGTTATTCGGTTTTTATAAAAATTCGACCGGCTCTTTCGGAGCCGGTTTCACATACACATCAAACAATAGATATATTATAACACTCAAAACCAAAAATGCAAGTTATGGGGATAACTTATATAAATATTGTCTTATAAAGAAAAGCCACGCTCGAAAGCGGGGGTGGCTGGCGGCCGAATCAACTTTTGACTGGTGCAGAAGTGGGGGTAGGGGCCGGAGTAGGTTTCTTTTCTTCTTTCTGTTCAATCTTTGGGCGACTGTTGGCTAGTGCAGCGGCTGCAATCACGGCTGCAAAAATAAGTGACTTTTTCATGGTAGATCCTTAAAAAGGTCGCACGGGAAGGCCGTAAAGCGTATTCATTCGCTGATCAGACTCTGGTGTCGGCAACTTAGGTGGAGCTGATTTTGCCAACTTTGCTGTCAATTCACTGAAATCACGTGGGCGATTACGAAATTCTGGTGACAAAACATCGTGCATTGACCCAAACTTACGAGTCTGCTGGGCAAGTTTCATAAGTTTTTCAAGCCTTTCGACGTCTGATAGGGGTTTAGTTGTAGCCATCAAATTTCCTTTAAAACAACAAGGTTGAATTCAACCTAATCTATTTAACACAAAATACAAATCACTTAAATTAAATAGATTATTTAAAAAATAATGTTTAGTTATTTTTTCTTTATTTTATAATCATTCCGTCTGACAGCTTTATAATTCTATCTGCCATTTTGCCATACTCCTCTTCATGAGTAACCATAACAATGGTCAAACCATCTTCTTTATTTAATTTCTTAAAAATATCAATCACAATTTTTGAAGAAAAAGAATCTAAGTTTGCTGTTGGTTCGTCAGCAAAAAGAATTTTTGGTTTATGAGTAATAGCACGAGCTATTGAGACACGCTGTTGCTCCCCACCAGAAAGCTCTGAAGGAAGATTTCCAAAACGATTACTTAAGTCAACA
Organism: uncultured bacterium; assembly: GCA_903834855.1. Taxonomy (GTDB): domain Bacteria; phylum Patescibacteriota; class Minisyncoccia; order Phycocordibacterales; family UBA5272; genus UBA11704. The sequence goes on from CAILKS010000018.1 coordinate 10,795, forward strand.
CTCTCTAAAGCTGACATCGCACGCTCTTTTGCGATTTTCATCGTGAAACCTTGCATAAGAAGAGGGACCATAATATTTTCAAGAGCTGTAAGTTCTGGAAGAAGTGAATAATCCTGAAATACATAACCAAGCTCAGTAAGTCTGTAGTGAGTCTTTTCTCCAGTTGTCATCTTGTCAGTAATATGACCATTTAATTTTATTGAACCAGACGTTGGTGTATCAAGAAGTGACATCTGATAAAGAAAAGTTGACTTTCCTGCACCACTTCTCCCCATAATTGCCACAAACTCTCCATCATTCACTTCAAAATCTAACCCTTTTAACACCTGAGTTATTGTTAACCCGTCAGTGAAACTTTTTGTAAGATTTTTTACTTCAATAATTTTTTTCATAGTTATGTGTGAATTTAATTGTTTCTTCCTAGAATCGCATCAAGTGTATTTTTCTTAACAATTATACGAGCGGGGAGATATCCAGCAAAAATAGAAACAACCATAACAAGTAAAAATTTTAAGGCTACATCTATCGGATCTGCTACTAGAATAATCTCAGCAAATGGTGTATCAATCGGGTGTGCGTCAATTAATGGCTTCATGAATACAAAAATAATAATGAGTGCGATTATTGAGCCAACAAAAACATAAAACATTGCTTGGCAAATATAACTAAATTCAACAGCAAATTCTGTCACCCCAATTCCTTTCATAATTCCTATTTGGCGACGACGAGTGAGAGCGTTTACATAAATAATAATAAATATAGTAATGAGTGCCACAATAATAGAAACCGAGCCAAGAATGTTACCAATAATAGTAAAGAACAGTTTAATGTTTACTAAAAATTCTGGAGCACCCTCATCTGCTGTATTAATCTTTGCGTAATCACTAAAACCATTATCCATAAGAGGTGTCTTTACTATGTATGGATCGATGCCAGGCTTCATAAAAATAGAAATTTCTGAAACATCACCATCTGATTTACCAAGCATCTTCTTTAATTCACTATCTAAAATATATGCACGAGAAGAAACGAATTGCACTTTTGAATTAATGATTCCTCTAACAATAAAATCTTGTGTAACTGAATTTGATATTGAATTATCAGGTTTTGCTGTCATGTTATCTTGTGGAGCGGGACTACCTATAACTGTCTGCTTTCCACTTACAGTAACTCTAACAATTGAACCTGGGTGAACATCATGAAGTAAAGCAACAAGATCAGCAACACGACTATATTCTTTTAAATAACTAGAACCAATAACGATACCTCTTGCATCGCCAGGTTTTAACCATTCACCTTCAACAACTTCTTTTGAAAGCTGAGTTGCTGCATTCTCTTCTTCTGGATCAATACCCGCAATTTGGTTAGAAACAATGTTTGCGTCTGATTCTTTTCTTTTTTCCCACCAGTTCGCCTCTATTTTTGCTCCAGATATGATACGTTTTGTATAACTTTTTATTTGAGGAAATGATGAAATAACACTTTCAATTTCACTTGTATGTTCTATATAACTCTTTTCATTACGATTTGTAATAATTAAATCTCCTGTCCACTGCTCTTTATAACCACGAGAAGACCCTTCAATAATACCTACCAAAAACCCTGAAGTGGCTACAAGGTTCAAAAAAGTAAGCATCATAATAAATACAATCAATCCTGTTGTCCATCTACTTGTACGTGTTACTTGACGAATCGCCAAAAAAAATCCAAGTCTAATTGTATTCAATAATTGTTTCATAATAATTAATTAGTTTGCTTTTGGGCAGATCTTACCAATGTAGAAGGGGAGACAATTAAATCTTCAGGAACTAATCCTGATATAATTTCAATCAAACCATCTTGACCACGAAAACCTAAGATTATCTCTTCTTTCGTGTCTATTTTGCCTTTACGTACGGTAACTAACCCATGTGATTGATCTATTACTTCAACAAAACGAGCTTCTAAAACGAGAGCTTGTGGTTTATTTTCAGTAACAATATTTACATTGGCTGTCATTCCTGACTTAATACGAAGATCTTTATCTAAAAAAGTAATAACTACTTTATACATAGGAACACCTCCTTCTAGGATTGCTGTTGGATTTACGCGAGTAACCTTAGCAGGAAAATTAACAGCTTTACCGTATGCATCTAAGGTCACTTCCACCTCAGACCCTATTTTTACTTTTATAATGTCAATCTCTGGAACTTTTGCCTCTATTTCAAAAGCGTCAGATGCAAACATACTGATCACTGTCTTACCACTTGTGACTGTTTCTCCTTCTGAAATAAAAATATCACTAATTGTTCCAGAAAAAGGTGCTACTATTTTAGTCTTTTGTAAACTAGACTGGGCCGCTGCAACCTGCGCCTCAGCTTGACTAACTGTAGCGAATTGGGCTTTTAATTTATAAGGATCAGTTCCAGCTTTTGTAAGATCTAAATCACGAATAGCTTGTGATTCTGCGTTTTTTGTAACATTTAAAGTATTTCTTTTACTCGTAATATCTAGAAAAAGGGAATTTATTGTTATTCTTACTGCTGATAGAGTTACACGTATGGGGTCTAAAAATAGATTTTGAGAACTACATGATAAAAGAAGTAAGCTAGAAATAGAATCAACTAACTCATTAGTGGCAACAGTTACTAAATATGCCTGTTCAAAAACATTGTCAATCGTATCTGTTGATGAAAGAATTGATATGGTAGAGCTTTTATTTTGATATTCACTTAATATTTTTTCGAGCTTAGAACGACTCATCTCTATGGAAGACTGAAGACTTTGGTTACAAGAAGAAAACGATAGGGTGTAGTTATATCCATTGTTAATAAATAGACTATTTAATTTATTTTTCACAATGTCAGCAGTTGTGGCGTCAACATTACGTATAGTGTCTGGTATTGAGCTATAAGACCCTTCAAGGGAACTCTTTGCATTATCAACAGCTTGTTGTTTAATTGCTATTTCTTCCTTTCTAAAACCTTGAGTTAATTGACCTAATGTTGCTTTTGCGCTTGCCAACTGTGCTTGCGCCTGAAGAAGTGAGGCTTGTGCATCACCAGATTGTAAAGTAGCAAGAACTTTGCCCTCAGAAACAATATCTCCGACTTTTACCCCAACAAAAGAAACCGCTCCAAGTGTTTGAAAAGAAAGATTTGCATCAAGAGATGCTTGTACGGAACCAGTCACTTCTACATATTGTTTTAATTGCTGAATCTTTACTGTAGTAGTGTCCTCTACCACTTTTGAGGTAAAAAAATACATATAAGTATAAACACCAGCGGCAGCAATAATAATAATGATTATTATTGTTCCTATTTTTTGATATATTTTATAAAAAGTTTTCTTAAAAAGATTAGTAATTGAATTTAAAGTATTGGTTAGCATATAAAATAATTATAACATTATTTAAAAGCTATTGAGTGGAATAAGCTTTACGCGTGATATAATTAATAATTATGATTAAACGCGTAAGACCAATTATTGTTGGAAATTGGAAAACTACACCTGCAACACTTAAAGAAGCAGTAACTTTTATAAAATCTCTTGAGAAGAAATTAGTCACTTTAAAAAAGAAGTCCGTAAACGCCTACTACTTTTTAGCGGTACCTGATATTTTTGTAACCTCATTAATTCCTCTGGTTGACCGTGGAGAAATAGGGGTACAAAATATATCTGGTACAACATTAGGTCAAGAAACTGGAATCACAACTCCATCAATGATTGCAAGTTCGGGTGCAACTTTTACAATTTTAGGTCACAGTGAAGTACGGGCACGTGGAGAGGACTTGCATACACTTTCACAAAAAGTAACTCTTTCATTAAAAGCAAAATTGCTCACCATCCTTTGCGTCGGTGAGAGTGAAAGAGACAAGGAAGGAAATTATTTACACGAACTCGAAAATGATTTAAAAGAAATACTGGTAGATGTTGATCGTTCTTTGTTTTCAAATTTAGTAATAGCTTATGAACCTATTTGGGCAATAGGGGCGCCACTTCCAGCTACAACGGAAGAATGTTTCGAGGTTGTGATCTCTCTACGCCGAGCACTTGCAACATTGGTTGGTATTGAACATGCAAAAAAAGTTTCTATACTTTATGGTGGGGCAATAACTGATGACACCGCTAAAAGTTTTTTGGTTGACGGCGGAGTTGATGGATTATTATTAGGAAGAGCTTCTCAAGAATTAAAAGCCTTCACAACAATTTTAGAATCTTGTTTTAAAAACTAACTCAAATATGATTGATGGTAATA
>CAILKS010000019.1 GCA_903834855.1 uncultured bacterium
AGGATCTTTTCAGAGAGGTAACTATTGATCGGCTCTCCATTGAAGAAGACTTGGTTATCAATTACCTTGACTTTATCTCCAGTAAAGGAGCAAAACGCCTTCTGGACTGAAACCAAGTCTTTCAAGGCTAGATAATCCTTACGCTTCAAGGATTCGATTGCTTGCCGCCAACTTGGATGCCCAGAGTTGATGGTGTAGGTTTTTCCCTCGACGCTGACCGTGAGGGAGTTTTCGGTTAGGATGAATGCTGGTGTTTTCATGGACTACGAGTGGATTATTGGGGAATGGGGGCAGTTGTCAAACTTTTTTCTTCAAGCTGAAGATATTTTTCTGTGATGGGCGCACTTTCGGAACGAAACCAGTCGATGGCATCAAGAATTTTGTACTTGCTTTTTATCTTTTTCATTTCTTCTGTGAGGCAACAAGTCGGCGTTAGACCAGCGGTGACAGTTTTCAGTAATTGAGTACGGCTAAACATACTAATAATTTCATCAGCCACCGATACTTCATGCCAAAGCTTAAAAGAATCAACCAAATCACAAAAGTCTTTAATAGTAGAAATATTCTTAATGCAATACAAATACCTTAATTCGTGAAAAAATTCTTTCTGGAATCTGCGAAACTCAATGTAGTTAACCAGCTTTTGGCTTTGCCCATCGGTCCAGTTCTCAGAGATGTAATCTTTGATGTAACCTTTGAGACTTCTCCAGTTGGGGTTTTTAATTGCTTTTTCAGCAGATTCTTGTTTGAAACAAGCAACTTCAGGGAATTGAATTTCAAATCCTTGAAAGCATTTGGTTAATAGATTAATAAATGAAGCAGCTTCGATAACGCATTCAGGATCGCCATCAAATTCAGCCTTGCAATAGAATCTGTTAATATTGATATACACGCCACCAAGATCTAAATTAAAAGCAGCCTCTTTGAATTGATCGCTCTTGACTTTGTAATAACTTTTATTAGCAGCGAGATCCAGCTTAAATTCTGAACAGATATGCTTAGGATTCTCGTCAGCAGAAACTCCAGAAGAATCTTTAGGATATTCGATCTTATTAATCTTCTCACTAGAGGCATAAACGAGTTCAGACTCGTCCATACCAACATCAACTAGCCAGTCCTTTTTGCCTTGAGCGTCGTCGAACTCAACAACATAAATTTTAGTAATGCCAGTATTCTTTTGATCATAAACATAATGAGCCAAACGCTGCATGAATTTATGATTAGTATCATCAATGTACAAACGGGCTGAAGAATAGCAATGGATAGTCTTGCTATCTACAACTCGACAATTGATTCTGTCAGATCTATTACTCTTAGCGATTTCAAAAACAGTTACTTTTTTGTCCGCAATAGTATTCCATACTAAACTGTAATTATTGATGTCTTTGTTGTTCCACTTCAGGTTCTTGAAATGGCTCTGAAACCGATAAAAATCTCCAGTAGCACTCGTTAAGCTATTATAAATACTTTTAGCCTCGAAAAGGCTCTTAGCATTTGTAATCTTATCAGAAATAGTTTGAGTGACTTCTCCCATGATAAGCTTGAAACGCTTCTTGATTGCGTTCTGAGTCGTTGCCGAAAACTGAAGGGCTTCTCGACTGGCAGAAACCTCAAGCTCTCCGATTTCAAATTCTACAACGAAATCATTATAGAAAACTGAATTAAGCCCATCAACCGAATTGCCATCCATAGGATAAGCGACGTTACCCATGACCATAAGAGAAGGAGCCTTATCCCAAGAGTTGAGGCATTTAAGAAAGTGCCAGCCTTGGCCCTTCAAAATTTTACCATTGTCGTTCCAATAGACGTTTAAATAGATTTGCTCGACATTATTAATGATGGGCTTGTTCTTAAAGTGTTTGAAGAAGTTTGCGATATTTTCTTTAAAAGCAGAAATATCTCTAACCTTGACAGGAATAACGATCTCAACGCCATCGTTTTCTGAAGTGGACTCCTCGTCCATCAGGAGAATTTGCCCGATCTTGGTCTCGTCCAAGTAAGCGTTGTAGGTGTAGAGAGTGCCTCGATAGAAACTCTTAATTACAAAGTTGTCTCCATAAGCAAAGCCAGACTTAGAGCCAAGGCCAAGCTGACCAATGAAAGCGTTGCTCTGACGCTTGGTTGATTCTCCATAGTAGGCGTACACTTCAGCGATACCTTCAGGAGAAAGGCCAGATCCGAAATCACGCACCTTGAAGGAAGGATCATCGAAGGTGGGGCAAGTAACCTCAAATTGCCGATCAGAGTTTCCGGCCTCGACTTGAGCGTCGTAAGCGTTGCAAGAGTATTCTCGTATGACTGCGAGAATCTTGTTTGAGTAAAGCTGGTTGCGAAGGACGTTGAAAATGTGGGCGAGACCATCTTTCTTGATTCCGAAAGAGATCCCTTCATTTTCGATGCCAGACTTGCGGACAGAGTAAGGTTTTTCCAGAGTGATCATGCAGCAGACGAGAGTTGAGGTTCAGACGACACAACGAATCTACACCATCTCACCTTCTGATCAACTCTTTTTCGGAAAAATTTTTCAGGTCAAAACCCCAGCAAAACCAGGGCTTTCAGAGATTTTTACGCCTGTCAACATTTTTTTACAACGCATTCTTCGCCGGTCTCTTCGCTCATTTTTTCCGCCCAACTCTTCGCCATACCAAGTCCTTCCTTACTTGGAGGAAATGCTCCAAAATTAAATTTCTTATTTTTGGATATTACTTGGTAGTAATTAATTTGGCTTTCTTTTATTTTTGCTTTTTTTATTTTTCTTTTGATGTCCGTTGTATTCTTCAATTTCTTTTTCAATTTCATAAATTACCTTTAATTCTATTTCTGAACGGTTTAGTATTAAGATTAACTGATCAATTAAACGCTGCCTCTTATTTGGGTCGATTTCGCTTAAACTAGCGTCTAATTTTTCTAAATTAAGAAGAGCCTTGTCAACTTGTTTTTCCCACCACTTAACACTAGCTTCAGACA
>CAILKS010000020.1 GCA_903834855.1 uncultured bacterium
CTTCTGGTGCTTTTTTGTTTTGTTAATATTACTTAGAAACTTTTGCTACAGCCTTTGCTAATCTTGATTTCTTTCTGTTAGCTTGTCCTTTTTTAATAGTTCCTCTTTTAGCTGCTTTATCAAGCGCTTTGAAAGCAAGAGAAAGATCTACTTTTGTAGCCTTTAAATCCTTTGCTAGTACATCCTTACGAACAGTTTTCACTGCTTCTTTCATAGTGCGACGAAGCTTGTCATTAACGACTCGCTTTCTCTCACTTACTCTTACTCCTCTTTTTGCATTTTTTGTAATTGCCATAATGTTTTTATACCGCCAACTATACCATAGAACGTCACCCTTTTCAAGGGTGACTTAGTCAAAAGTTGAAAGTCCATAAAGTCTATAAAGTAAATGCCTTAAAAATCTTTTATCTTAATTTACTTATTACTAGCAACTAGAAACTAAAAACTGTAAACTGTACAAATGATTGGATTTCTTCAAGGAAAGGTAATAACAAAAAATGAGCAATCTTTATTGCTTAATGTTTCCGGTGTTGGCTATAAAGTAAGTGCACCCTTACCACTTTTAATATCTCTTTTAGACGGTCAAGATCTGACTTTGCATATTCACACCCATGTCCGCGAAGATGCTTTAACTCTTTTTGGTTTTAAGGATGAATTGGATTTATTCTTATTTGAAAAATTAATTGCTGTTTCTGGTATTGGCCCAAAGTCTGCTCTTGCTATGCTTTCAGTTCACTCCCCTGCATCAATTGCGGATGCTGTTGAGCGTGAAGATGTACAAGCTTTATCACACACACCTGGGGTTGGTAAAAAAACTGCCGAGAAAATAATATTAGAGTTACGCGGTAAACTTTCTCATCTTGTTGGATCAAAAGAAACAGATACGACTTACGAAGTCCGCCTAGCACTGGAAACTCTCGGATATTCACCAAAAGAAATACATGATACTCTTCAAAAACTTCATACAGAAAATAAATCTACTAGCGCTTTAATAAAAGAAGCCCTAAGCCAGTTGCAATAAATTACACATTTGTAATTTATTGGTTATTTCTATAACCTACAACCTAAAAACTATAACCTATCTACTATCATGCCGGAATTACCTGAAGTGCACACCACTGTAACTGGATTACAAAAAGTTTTACCAAAACTCATCATAAAAGATATTTGGACCGATATGTGGTCATCTTCAACGATCGCTAAAAATACGATTAAAGATCGTAGCTATTTCCCCTATTTTAAAAAGTACGTTCTGAGTCAGAAAATTTTAAATGTAGAACGTCGAGCAAAATATATTCTCATAAATCTAGAGAATGGTTTTACTATGGTTATTCATATGAAGATGACAGGACATTTAATGTATGGAAATTATAGAGAAGATAAAAAATATAACGGCCGTGAATGGTCTTGGATTCCAGTTTCCAAAACTTCACCGTTAAATGATAAATATAATCGTCATATTCACGTAGTATTTACTCTTTCAAATAAAGATCATTTAGTCTTTTGTGATTCAAGAAAATTTGGAACTATTGTTGTACAAAAAACTAACACCTTACACACTGATAAACTTTCCCATTTAGGTCCTGAGCCACTTGAAAAGTTTTTTACATTAAATAACTTTAAAGAACGTGTACTGAAGTCCCCCACTCGGGCCATAAAAACAGTTTTAATGGATCAAAAAATAATCGCAGGTATTGGAAATATTTATTCTGATGAAATGTTGCATCTATCACACATATTACCTACGCGTTTTCCAAAAAACATAAAAGATTCTGAATGGAAACTTTTATTTAAATCTATGCGCGAGGTTTTAAAAAAAGGAATTGATTTTGGTGGAGACAGTATGAGTGATTATAGAAATATAGAAGGTCTTCGTGGTAATTTCCAGAAAAAACATTTAGTGTATTTGAGAACAAAAGAAAAATGCTTCACAAAGGGATGTAAGGGAATTATCATAAAGAAAAAAGTGGGGGGACGTTCGGCACATTTTTGTAGTGTTTGTCAAAAATGATTAAGCAACTAGTAATTAGCAATAAGTAATTAGGGAAATACTGTGGGCAAGTGAAGCTTGCTCACAGCCTTTATTGCTGTTTACTAACTGCTGTTTGCTATACTCAACATATGGCTACATTTTTAAAAATCTTTTTTGGTTTCTGGTTACTGTGGGCTTTGTGGTATGTAACCGGGGGGCCTTATCGTGATGACAAAACAAAACCTTTCATTGGCGTCACCAAAAATGGTGGGTTACAAACTTTTGGAACGAGTACGAATAAGTAATAAAATTATTCCCAAAGGGGTCGGTCGTGCTTTATTAATCAACATAAGGGCTCGGCTACAAGTAAAATTTTTTCGTCAAAAAATTTTCTCGCAGCCCGCCTCTCGTGGTTTTGCTTGCTAGCAAAACATCACTGCGACCATTCGATCCCTTACGAAAATGAAGCAGTTCATTTTCTCTGGGGGCACAGAAATATAAAATACACAGGCAAGGCCTGTGTATTTTATATTTCTGTGCCCCCAGAAGGGATCGAACCTTCGACCGTCTGCTTAAAAGGCAGCTGCTCTACCGACTGAGCTATAGGGACATATATTTTGCCTTTTCTAGACAGCTGGCTAATTTACTTTGCCAACTGAGCTATAGGGACTAATGAGCAATATACTATCATAAAATACAATAGATTTCCAATACTGGGAAGGTTCAGAGAAAAAATATTAAACGCTTAACATAATCGCCTCTAATTCTTCCCTTAAATCCTTCCCTCCTCTGTGCGCCTCTAAGTTTGCTTTTAAAATCCTTGAAGCAAAAACTTCACACTCGTCTTTACTAAATTTTGTCGGCTTCCCGGCCAAAGTATCTTCCCATATAGTTTTTATTTTCCACCATAACGCACCATGAAAAGCCTCGGCTTTATCTGTGTCTCTAACTTTCATCCATTCCAACCATACACCTTTCTTGTCCCGTCTTCCAAATAAATTACAAAGAGTAAAAACGTCTGAGTCCTGTTCTTTTTCACCTCTAGCATCAAAAATTTTCTCAGAATATTTTTCTAATCTTTTAAATCTATTAGCGTCCGCGAATGGTTCATCAATAATAAAAATATTAGTGGAATCCTTCATGTCAGGAAGAAGTCTTACAACTTCATCTCGTGCCGAAGCTACATCCATAGTTTGAATAAGATTAGCTATAATCTTGTCTCCAAACAAAGAGGATGAAGAAATTAAGGCTTCGAGCCCAGCTATTTGTTCACTGTAAATATGAGCAGAGACATTTCCTAATTTAGCAAAAGACTCATATGCCTTTTCTCTTTTATTTGTATCCGTTCCAACTACTGTATATATCATAGGCATAGTATAGCAAACAGCAAAAAGTAA
>CAILKS010000021.1 GCA_903834855.1 uncultured bacterium
CTCTCCGTGGGATCACAAATTTTAAAAAGCAGTATCTTCGGATACTGCTTTTTAAAATTTGTGATCCCACGAGTAACGACGCTTAAGCGTCGTTACGTGAGAGTCGAACAGAAAAGCGGTCTACAAAATTATGGAAATAAAAGCAGGGTTCATGGCTTTTATTTCCATAATTTTGTCGCTTTTCTCTTAGGTCAAAATTTTGAGTGTTTTGTGAATACCGAAGGTATAAAACAAAATACCAAAGTAATGACCGACTCTCCGTGATTAAATTGCTTTAGATATTAATTCCAATACTCTAAAAACTCGAAACCCAGTCTTGCGACTGGGTTTCTCGGAGCCTTTCGGCACTTTGTATATCTATTATATCACCTTGCATACAAAATTAAAGTGGTGTATTATGTAAGTATATTTGGGGTTACCCACTGATCCTCGTAAGAGGTGACGAATTACTAAAGAATGTTGTAGAATTTTCCTACAGCATTTTTTAATTCTTTAAAATCCCTTTCTGGCATAGTAGCCATTCTACTTTCAAATCTTTTCGTACTTAAAATTCTAGATTGATGCATCATTGCATATCTTATAATTTCATCGACTTCAAATTTAAAATACCAAGAGCCAACCTTTTCTTTTGAAGTTAATGGTATAGCGATACAAGAACTACCGGTTAATTTTCTAAAAACGATAACAGGTCTTCTAAATTTACTTCCCTTACCATAAGTTTCTTCACCAATATTTTGTCCTATTGAAGCCCACCAAATTTCTCCTTCTTTAAAAAGAGTTTTTGTAGTACTTTCATTTAAAGTCTTTTTAAGAATATTCCACTCATCAAAATTTTCCATAATTTTATTAATATAAATTATATCATTTATTTTTTCTATAAAGTGTCGTTATCTATATTATGCTACTATTAATCATACAATAAAGTTTGTATAAAATCACATGGGTAAATACATTAAATTAATATGTCTGAGTTTAATTTTAGGGGTTAGTGTATTTATTTTGAGTGCGACTTTGTATTATAAAGATTTTCCTAAAGTTTATATAAATAATTTTCCTTTAATTTTGAAAGAGAAAGTTGAAAAGCCAGTTACCATCTTAGCTTTTGGTGATATGATGCTCGACCGTAATGTCAGAGTAAGTATAAAAAATAATACAGCCGAGTATCCCTTTCTAAATATAAAAGATTTTTTATCTGGACATGATATTGTTGTAGCTAATTTAGAAGGAGTATTTACTAATTTCCAATCAGTTACAGCTGGGGTTATTAATGGTCCGCTTAGCTTTACTTTTGACCCAAAAATTATTGCAACTCTAAAACAATTTAATTTTAATATTTTTAGTGTTGCGAATAATCACTCTTTAAATTTTGGAAGAGTTGAACTTGATAAATCTAATAAACTTTTAGAAAAAGAAGGAATAAGCTGGTTTGGTGATCCATCTAATAAAAATTTAAATTCTTTTACTACAATAATTCGTGGACAAAAAATAACATTCATTGGATACCATGAATTTGCTTATCAAGGTTTTGATTTGGTTCTAAATGAAATTACTTTAGCTAAAGAAAATAAATCATTTGTTATTGTATATCCTCACTGGGGAGAAGAATATCGAAAGTCCATGACTCAGGGACAAATTAAAATGGCTCATCAATTTATTGATGCAGGAGCTGATCTTATTTTAGGTAGTCATCCTCATGTGATAGAGCCAATTGAAATTTATAATGGAAAGGCAATATTTTATTCATTAGGTAATTTTGTTTTTGATCAATATAATTCTGGTCCGACAACTGAAGGACTTTCTATTGCCATTAACATCACAAAAAATGAAGTAAAATATAGTATTTATCCATTTGATATTAAAAATGCTCAAGTATCTTTAATGTCAAAAATAAATAGCGAGACGGTATTAAATAATCTTTCAATTAAATCAGTTGCAGATGAGTGGACAAAAAATGGAATTAAAACAGGGGAATTTATTTTGAAGAAATAGTAAATACAGAAAACACTAGGCGTTTTTGTAATTATTGTATTTGAAACTTATTTAATGCTATTCTGCTTTCTCAGTTGTGTGGTTATGATGCCTCTTTATATCTTCGTGGAATTTCGCGTAAGAAACCATCATATATGGACCAACCCAAAGGAAACCAATACCGAGAGTTAAGATGGAAAGAATTATCCAACCTAAGAATCTTAATCCTAAACAAAATAATTTCCACTTATTTCCCATCATCATCTTTTTACTCTTCTCTATTGCTTCCATTGCTCTTAATTTTGGATCATCTGCAAGAATAAAATAAACTTGTGAATATGATAATGCGGCAATTATACCTGGAACGATAAGAAGTATTGTCCAGAGTATGACAAATATTGTAGTTAGAAAGAATGTTTTTAAAGAAGTCCAAAATATATTAAAACCAGCAAAGATTTGGATTATTTTTAATTCTTTATCTCTTGCTATTGATAAAGAAAATGTGGCTAATCCAACAGCCATAGAACCAGCTACAAGTAGTGATACGATTGAATTTGCAGCACTCATGAGCCAAGAAAGTATAAAACATCCTATTACTATTTTCCATTTATCTGACAGAGCAACTCTTGCCTCCTGCATTATTATTTTGTTAGTTGTTTTCATGATTTTTTATTTTAATAAATACTTATTTATATAGTATACATCCGAATTTCTCAAATTTTCAATTATCAATTTCCAATTTTCAAAAATGACACTGTATTTCTAAACGCTATACGCTAACTTCTATACGCTTCCCTAGACTCCTCTAATTACCTCAATCTTTGCTCCGATTTTATTTAATCTTTCTGCGATATCAGCATAACCGCGTTTTATCGAGTAAACATTTCGAAGAAGTGAGACTCCCTCAGATGCGAGCATTGCGATAAGAATAATTGCGGTAGGGCGTAGCGCTGGAGGGGAGACGATTTGTGCGCCACGTAATTTTGCAGGGCCGTTTATCAAAGCTCGGTGTGGATCAAGTAATTTAATATCAGCACCGAGTCTGTTTAACTCTGTGAAATAAATAGCACGATTCTCCCATGTCCAATCATGGACAAGTGTTTGCCCAGTAGCAACACAGGCGATAGGGACGAAAAATGGTAGGTTATCTTGATTTATCCCTGGATATGGTTGGCTATGTAATTTGTCTGTTGGTGCAGTAAGTTTTGATGGAGAAATAGTTATATCAACTAACTTTGTTCGTCCATTTTTTGAAAAATACATTTTTGAAACAGAAAACTTTTGACCCATACGTTTTAGTTTTTCTAATTCAAGTTCTAGGAAATCGATAGGGCAACGGGTGATGGTCAATTTACTTTTTGTCACTATTCCTGCTGATATGAAAAACATACTTTCAATCGGGTCTTCACTATTATAGTGTTCAACATTTAAATCTATATTTTCTAAACCATGTACAGTGAGTGTAGTTGTACCGATACCTTCAATTTTTACACCAAACTTTTCTAATAAGAAACAAACATCTTGTACTTGGTAATTAGGTGGTGCGAATTTAATTACTGTTGTACCTTTTATACGCGCTGCAGCGATTAAGGCAGTGATAGCTCCAGTGTCTGATGATTCATAAAGGGGGACATGCGCAGGCTTTAGTTTGTCATGAGTTATTTCATAACTACTTTCTTTTGTATTTATGTTTATACCAAAATATTCGAGAGCGTATTTGTGTGAAGCAACTGTTCTTTCACCCATTTTACAGCCACCAGAATGCGGAAGTGAAAATGAGTTTGAATAATGCACAAAAGCACCAGCAAAAGTAAATGATCTGATGCGATTGGCTACATCTTTATTTAATTTTGAAAGTTTTAATTTTTTACCTGGAGTGATTTCAAGGGCAGTATCATTTTGTACCCATTTTATAGAAACACCAACACTCTCTAGTAATTCTATATAACGATAGACTTCTTCTATGTGAGGAATATCACGCAAAATTGTTGTACCATTATTTACCAATGCAGCGACCATCATATTTACTGCTCCATTTTTTGAAGTATTTGTTTCTATACTACCAGATAATTTACGGCCACCATGAACTTTAAAATCTATAGAATCGTTTAAAGAAATTATTTGTCTTCCTAATACTTCACTGATTTTTTCTAAATTTTCTAGTGTGAGATTTTGATTACCGGACTCTATGCGAGCAATAGCTGATTGGGAAGTTTTTAAAGCATCAGAAAACTCTTCCTGAGTCATGCCTTTCTCTTCACGAAGTTTTTTAATAAAAAGCCCTATTTTTTCCTGTTCTGTGGGAGACATAGTGTTATTATTTGGTGTTTATATTGGGTTCCGTAATTTGATTATATCATATGTGATATATTCGTACAGCAGGTAAAACACAGTTTATAAAGTTGAAAGTTATAAAGTTAATAAAGTAAACGCAGAAACGGTCGCTTCGCGACCGTTTCTGCATTTGTATTTACTTTTGACTTTACGAACTTTACGAACTTTCAACTTTTTCTTGTATA